>CACZSV010000156.1 GCA_902783925.1 uncultured Coriobacteriaceae bacterium | reverse complement strand
GCTGTTCTCGAGACAAACAGCGATTCTGTGGGAACCGGACATGCATATACCTTGACCTTCAAATATGCATCATCTCAAGAAGAAGTCACTGCAGAGAGGGTGTTAGTGACGCGTCCCGGTTTCAAGTTCACGAGCTGGAACGAAGATCCGAACGGGATGGGTGCGGTACGGTACCCAGGCGAGAAGTCCGTCCCGCTGTTTCGTGAATATAACCCAAATGCCTTTTCCAATAATCACAACTACACGACTGACGAGTCGGAGCATCAATACCTCCTGAGCCTTGGTTGGCACGACGAGGGCTATGTCTGGTACAGCCTGTATTAGTCGGTTATTATGCACGTGTTTTTTTCGATGCATTACCATTGGATGTCGCAGGTTTCTATGAGAAGGCGCGGCAAAATTGGGTAGCGAGGAAAGCGCGATGTTGCATTTGAAGAAGGTCATCAGAGCAAAGCCAAAAGAGCATGCATGGTACAAGCTCGAGACATTGCTCACGCCATGGGGAGAGAAACTCGATGCAGACCATGTGCTCGAGGAGCATCCGACGCCACAGTTCATGCGCGAGAGCTATCAATCGCTCAACGGGTGCTGGCGCTGCGCATTCGTGAACAGCCCGCATGCGCCTTGCGCCGATCTTGAATCTGTCGTACGCGATGCCAGCATTCCAAACGAGGATGTCTTCGAGCAGGAAATCGTCGTCCCGTTTTCTCCGGAAGCCGCGTTGTCCGGTATTTCCCGGCAGCTCAAGCCCAACGAGCTGCTCTGGTACAAGCGCGTGTTCGCAACTCAACAACTTCGCGTTGACGAGCGTTTGCTTCTTCATTTTCAGGCAGTCGATTACGCCTGTGCTGTCTATGTAAACAGCTCGCTGGTCGGCACTCATAAAGGGGGATACGAGCCCTTTTCCTTCGATATCAGCGCCTATCTGGTCGATGCGGAAAACGAGCTCGTTGTCTGCGTAGCGGATGCGAGCGAATACGGTGGCTACCTGCGTGGCAAGCAGCGTATCGACCGTGGTGGCATCTGGTATACAGCTCAAAGCGGCATTTGGCAAAGCGTGTGGCTTGAGACTGTACCTCAAAGTTACATCACGTTCGCGCGCATCGAGGCGAATGCAGATGGCGTGCTGGCCGTCGGGGCACGCTTTGCGGGCGTTGACCTTGCTGCGGCTACTCCGCCCGAAACCGCATCGGTATTTCGCGTCGATGTAATTGACAATGATGGGACGACCATTGCCACGACCTCGTGCGATGTCGTGGAATCCACATGCGCGGTAGCCCTTGTCGTGCGAGACGCAGAGCTGTGGTCGCCTGATACTCCCCGGCTCTACCAGCTTCGTCTCTCATTCGGAAATGACGAGGTCATGAGCTACTGCGCGTTTAGAAGCGTCGAAATGCGAGTTGCGGATGATGGATTCAGGCGCGTGTTCTTGAACGGGGAACCGCTATTTATCAAAGGAGTGCTCGACCAGGGGTATTGGTCGGACGGCATGATGACGCCCCCTGCAGACGAAGCGCTCGCCTTCGATATCAAGAGCATGCGTGAGGCCGGCTATAACCTGATGCGCAAGCACATCAAGCTCGAATGTGAACGCTGGTATTACCATTGCGACCGCCTTGGCATGCTCGTCTTGCAGGATATGGTGAGCGGAGGTGGCGCGAATTTACGTTCCTGGCAGTTCAGCTACAAGCCGACGCTATTCAGGTCAAGCTGGAAACGCATGCGTGATACGACGCCCATTAATCAGGAAAAGCTCGGAGCCGGCAGTGCATCGTATCGCGAAGAATGGACGCGGACGTGCAAAAACGCGCTCGACCTGCTTGGAAACCATCCTTGCATCATCGGATGGTCGCTCATGAACGAAGGGTGGGGGCAATTCAATGCACGTGCTGCTACAGATATGGTGCGAGCGCTCGACCCGTCGCGTCTCATCGACTCCGTGAGCGGCTGGTACGATCAGAACTGCGGTGATTTCCGCAGCGTGCACAATTATTTCCGCGATTTGGCGGTATGGCGCGGCAATGGAAAGCGCGCCTTTTTCATTTCCGAATTCGGAGGCCTGACCTTGTACGTTAAGGACCATAGCTCGCTCGAAATGGCCTATGGGTACGAATCCTTCGACAATGCACAGGCGTGGTGCGAGGCGTATCGCGAGCTGATCGCCGAGGTGGAAAGTCTCGAATGCAAGGGTCTTGCAGGATACGTGTATACGCAGGTAAGCGATATCGAAGAAGAGACCAATGGCATCCTCAGCTACGACAGGCGTGTCAATAAACTGCACGATTGCTGATTTGCACTGCGGAGGGCAAGCATCCCGCAGCGTCAATGGCGCATCAGAATGGCGTCGAAACCAATGCGTCTTTAGAGCTTTTGCCAGAAGGCGCGCTGCCGCACGACATCCGTATGCTTGCGCAAAAAACTAATCGCGAAGCGTACGAGGAAGAATACGCTACAATCATCAATCGAATAAGGAGAGATGCTCATGAGTCTTCCACTTGTTGCCGTGGTCGGCCGTCCAAATGTCGGTAAATCCACGCTCATCAATCGAATAACGCAGACCGAAGACGCTATCGTGCATGAAATGCGCGGTGTTACGCGCGATCGTTCGTATCATAAGGCAGACTGGAACGGCGTCGATTTCATGATTATCGATACCGGCGGAATCGCGCTGGGCGACGCCGACCAGTTCCAAGGTTCCATCACGAGTCAGGCGCTGCTTGCCTGCGAGCAAAGCGATTGCATCGTTTTTCTTGTCGATGGCCGTACAGGTATCACGCCTGAAGACAGCGATATCGCCAAAGTGCTGCAGCGTACAAAGGTGCCTGTCTTGCTCGCCGTAAACAAGCTCGATAATCCTGAGCGAGAAGACGAGGTACTCTGGGAGTTCTATTCGCTTGGACTTGGCGAGCCGATGCCGGTATCCGCTACCCACGGTCACGGCACGGGAGACTTGCTCGACGAGGTCGTGAAGCTGCTTCCCGAATACGAGGACGATGCAGACGACGATATGATCAATGTCGCCATTATCGGAAGACCTAACGCGGGCAAGTCGTCTCTCACGAATAGACTGGTCGGCGACGAGCGCTCCATCGTGAGCGATGTCGCGGGAACGACACGCGATGCTATCGACTCCATTGTGGAGCACGAAGGGAAAAAGTACCGAATCGTCGATACGGCGGGCATCAGAAGAAAGTCTCAGATCGAAGAAGACGTCGAATACTATGGCTATGTCCGTTCCATGCGCGCGATAGAGCGTGCCGAAGTCGTCTTGCTCATGATTGATGCGACGCTCGGGCTCACGGATGCCGATCAGAAGGTCGCCAGCATGGCGGCGGAACGTGGCTGCGCGATGATAATCGCCATCAACAAGTGGGATTTAATCGACAGCGCCGAAAAGCGCGACGAAATAAAGGAGCGCGTGGGGGAGCGGATGACGTTTGTGGGCTATGCGCCCGTGCTCACCATTTCTGCGAAAACCGGCAGGTCCGTGCATAGAATCTGGGATGCGATCGATGCGGTTTATCAAAGCTATTCGACGCGTATTTCCACAAATCGCCTGAATGCTCTGCTCACCGAGCTTCGTGACTTTGGCCATACCATCGTCAAAGGCTCTAAACGATTGCGGCTCAACTACATTACGCAGACCGCAACGCAGCCTCCCGTATTCACAATCTTTGCTAATTTTCCGGAGATCATCGACGATACGTTTAAGCGCTATCTCGAAAACCGTCTGCGCAGCACATACGATTTGACGGGTACACCCATTCGATTGAAATTCAAGAGAAAGAACTAGCATGTCGTTTCCTATTGCCTGCATTCTCGTCATTATCGAGGCGTTCTTGCTGGGAAGCATCCCGTTTGGCCTGATCATTGGAAAGCTTGGATACGGAAAAGACCCCCGCGAAGGCGGTTCAGGTTCCATTGGCGCCACGAATATGAAGCGCCTGTTCGGATGGAAGGCGTGTATCGGAACCTTTGTCGGCGATGTGGGCAAGGGTGCGCTCGCGGTTGGCATCGCCCGGTTTATCGCAACGTTCGTCGTCTTCGAATTTGGGTGGCAATTTGATGTGCTTCTCGTGCTCGGTATCGTGTGCTCGATTTTTGGGCATGTCTTCTGCCCTTGGCTCGGGTTTCGTGGCGGCAAGGGCATTTCCACGGGCCTTGGTTCCATTTTCGTCGGGTACCCGCTTGTGGTGTTGTGCATGTTGGCGACTTTCATCGTAGTCGCGTTTCTCTCAAAGCGCATTTCCGCCGGGTCGATTTGCGCGGCTCTCAGCTTTCCCATTTTCTCGTATGTATTCTGCGGGTTGAACGTGCCCCTGCTCGTCGTGAGCTTTGTTGTCGCCGTTGGTGTCACGTTCGCGCATCGCGGCAATATCAAGCGCATGATCAACGGCACAGAACCCAAATTCAGCTTTAGCGATAAAAAAGACGACGAAGCGGAAGGGTCACATCGATAATGGCGAACGTTGCGCTTGTTGGTTCAGGATCCTGGGGAACGGCGATTGCACATCTGCTTGCCGGCAAAGGCTGTTCGGTTACGATGTGGGCGCATAGCGAGAAAACCGCCCGCGCCATCAATACGCAGCATCGCAACGAGCGTTATCTGCCCGATGTTAACCTCGATGGCGTCGTGGCGACGACATCATTCGAAGAGGCTTTGCATGACGCGGATTGCCTTGTCATGGTATGCCCATCTTCGTATCTCCGTGATGTCGCGCAGCAGCTGGCTGGCTATGTCCGCGCGAGCCTTCCCGTCATCGTCTTGTCAAAGGGCATAGAAGCCAAGAGCGGCTACACCATGGTGGAAGTCCTCGAGGATGTGCTCGGGAACGATGACAGGCTTGCGTGCCTGTCTGGCCCGAATCATGCCGAAGAGGTATCGCGCGGTCTTCCGGCTGCAACGGTTGTCGCTTCGGCAAACGAGCAATGCGCAAAGTACTTTCAAGAGCTGTTCGGGACGCACTCGTTTCGCGTTTACACGTCGTCCGATGTGTACGGAGTCGAACTGTGCGCGGCTTCCAAGAATATCATCGCCATCGCCAACGGCATGTGCTGCGCCATGAAGCTTGGAGACAACGCGTCCGCATCGCTCATGACGCGCGGTCTTGCGGAGGTCACACGCCTTGTCATCGCCCTCGGAGGTGATGGGCGCACCTGCCTTGGACTTGCCGGCGTAGGCGACCTCATCGCCACGTGCTCTTCGCAGCATTCGCGCAACCGCGCGCTCGGCGAGCTGCTTGTGGAGGGCGGAACGCTTGAGGAATTCGAGGCGAAGACGCATATGGTCGCAGAAGGCGCTGTTGCCTGCAGAACCGTCACCGAGCTTGCGGAGCGCTTTGATGTCGAGATGCCCATTGCGCAGGCGGTGCGCCGCGTGCTCTGGGAAGGGCTCGACCCGCATGTCATCACTGAGGAGTTCTTCGACCGACCAAGCAAATCTGAGGTCGAATAGAACTGGTAGAATTATCTGTGTCGTCATGGCTAATCCAAGAAGGGGTTGCCTATTGGATTTCCAGATGACGCGTGCGTGCGAAAGGGGAGGACATGTTTTCTGATATCCAGGTCGCGCCATCGATTCTCAGCGCGGATTTTGCCAATCTTGGGCGCGATGTACAGATGGTTGCCGATGCGGGTGCCGATTGGATTCACGTCGATGTCATGGACGGGCATTTCGTCCCGAACCTCACCATCGGCCCCAATCATGTCAAAGCGCTCAAGCGTGTCACCGATGTTCCGCTCGACGTGCACCTGATGATCGATAACCCGGAAGTTCAGGTTCCATGGTATCTCGAAGCGGGGGCGGATTCCGTCACCGTGCACATCGAGGCGTGCAAGGATGCCGCGGCGATAATCCAGACAATTCACGATGCCGATGCTGAAGCGGGGATCTCGCTCAATCCCGAGACAGAGGTCGAGGCGCTCGAGGAATGCCTCGCGCTTGTAGATATGATTTTGGTTATGAGCGTGCATCCCGGATTTGGCGGACAGTCCTTTATCGAGGAAACGCCTGCGAAAATCGAAGCAATAGTTGCTATGTGCAAGAAAGCCAATGTTTCCCCGCGTATAGAAGTCGATGGCGGCATCAATGCGCAGACGGCTCGCTTGTGCGTCGGTGCCGGTGCGGATGTGCTTGTCGCAGGAAGCGCCATATTCAATGCGGACGATCCGGCGGCTGCGCTGAAAGGCATTCGCGATGCCGCAGACTAGCAGGCGCGTCTATCTTGACTATGCGGCGACCGCCCCGTTCGACGAGCGGCTTTTCGATGTGCTGAAAAACGCGTCGTGGGCAAATGCGAATTCGCTGTACACCGAAGGAAAAGAAGCAGCGTCTCAGCTCAGGGATGCACGAAAGCGTATCGCTGTGGCCCTTGGAGCGCATGCGCCCAACGAGATCACGTTCACATCCGGCGGCACAGAATCTGACAATATGGCGATAAAGGGCTTGGCGAGGCAGGTTTCTGGCGCAGGCAAAACCCATGTTGTTGTTTCTGCGATAGAGCATGATGCCGTGCTCAAAGCTGCTGATTCGCTGAAAGGAAGCGAATTTAGAATCACGCACGTGAATCCAGATTCCCAAGGCATCATTACAGCTGCTGCGCTCGAGGATACGCTGGCAAGGCTCGAATCTGCTGGCGATGCGACATGCCTTGTTGCCGTCCAGGCGGTCAATAACGAGCTCGGGACCATTCAGCCCGTGCGCGAACTTGCGCAATGTGCCCATGATCACAAGGCGCTATTCTTTTGCGATGCCGTCCAGGCGCTTGGCAAAACGTCCATCGAGCTTGACCGAAGCGGTGTGGACGCTTGCTCGTTTTCCGCTCATAAAATCGGCGCTCTCAAAGGTTGCGGTGCGCTCTATGTGCGGCGCGGCATACGCATGCCGGCCCTTATCCATGGCGGTGGCCAGGAGGCGGGGCTTCGCAGCGGCACTTCGAACGTCATGGGCGCGCTCGCGTTTGCCCAGGCGATTGAGTTTGCGGTTTCGGAGCGCGAGCAAGCGTGGGAACATGCGGCGGGCTTACGTAGCATGCTGCTTGATGGCATCGAATGCATGAATGCTGGGTACGCGCTTAAGCCAACGCTTGCGGCAGATGCCGTGTGCGTGCCCCATATCGTGTCGCTTCTCTGCGATGGGCTCGAGGGTGAGACGCTCGTCTTGCGTCTCGATAACGCTGGCTTTGCGGTTTCGTCTGGCTCCGCCTGTTCTTCGGGTTCGCTCGACCCGAGCCATGTGCTTACCGCGATAGGCGTTCCCAAGGCAAAGGCGTTCGGAAGCCTGCGGCTTTCATTTGGCCGCGATACAGCTGCAGCCGATATCGAGAGCTTTATCGATGTGTTGCCGGAGGTGCTTCGCTAGATGCAGATTATCGACATGCATACGCATTCCGCGTATTCCGGCCATGGCGAGGGAAGCATCGCTCAGATCGTGCAGCGAGCTGAGGAGATTGGGCTGAGTACCTTGGCCCAAACCGAGCACCTTGTCTTGCCTGATGGCATGGATCCATTGTTCGAGACTTCGATGTCCATGCCGACCATGCAAAACTACCTTGCCGAACTGCGTCAGCTTCGCGAAGAGCTGCACGAGAGGAAAAGCCCGCTGGAGCTTGTCATTGGTATCGAGGCCGATTGGCTGGACGACCGAGCCCGCGAGCTCGAGCAGCTCTGCGCTCCCTTCGAATACGTGCTCGGTTCCGTCCACTTTCTCGACAGGCGTCCCATAGACGATTCCCGCGATCTGAG
This sequence comes from uncultured Coriobacteriaceae bacterium, assembly GCA_902783925.1. Lineage (GTDB taxonomy): Bacteria > Actinomycetota > Coriobacteriia > Coriobacteriales > QAMH01 > QAMH01. The sequence goes on along the minus strand of CACZSV010000156.1, from coordinate 2,746 downwards.
TGTGTGGGACGACTATGGCCATGATGGCGTATGGAGGCGATATTTCGAAACCTGGCTCGACATGGTAAGCGCGGCTGGCCCCATTACCTGCTTTGCACATCCCGATCTTCCCAAAAAATATGGCTGGTGGCCGAGTTTCGATGCGCACGACTATTATCTTGAGATGGCGCATGCAACTGCACGGAGCGGACGCATGGTCGAAGTCAATACCGCGGGATTGAGAAAGATAGCGGGCGAGGCCTATCCAGGCGTCGAGTTGCTTCGCGAGTTTTGCTGCGCTGGTGTCGACTGCACGGTTGGCAGCGATGCGCATAGTCCGCAGGATCTTGGCTTTGCAATCGAGAAGGCATATGCGCTTATGCGCGAAGCGGGATATACGAAAGTGGCTGTTGCGAGAGCCGATGGGGATCGCCGGTATATCGCATTGTGAGGAGAGGCGTTGTCTGTGCGGCGGCGCGCTTTAAACTGATTTGCTACCATAATGCCACGCACATAAACGAAAGGACGCGTATGGCACCGGAGACTGTGGACGACCTTGAGAAAGCCCTATTCAGGGCGTTTCCCAAGCAGGATGCGGAAAGCTGGGATAATGTCGGTCTCGCTGTGGGTGACCGCATGGCGCCCCTTGGCAAGGTGGCACTCAATCTCGATATGAGCGTCGAGGCCGTTATCGCCGCTCATGTTTCTGGATGTAACGTGCTCGTCACGCATCATCCTCCCTTTATTGCAGATGCTCCCTTGGAATTCGGACCCGTAGCGCAGACCTTCGCACCAGCTCCGGGTCGCGTCATCTACGAGGCTGCTTCGCGCGGTGTGAATCTCATCAACATGCATACCAACGCGGACCGTGCCATCGCGACGCGTGAGAAATTCGCGCAGATGCTCGAGATCAACTGCGTTGGCAATTGCGAATCCGTGCTCGACAAAACACGCGAATTGCTCGATACCGGTTTTGGCGCATTGCTCGAGTGCGGGGACGCAGGTCCTATTGAACTCGGCGCTCTTGCGAGTAAGTGCAAGCGTGTCTTCGGCGGAAGCCCCCGTGTATGGGGAGACGCGAAGCGCAGGATTCAGCACATTGCGTATCTCAATGGGTCGTGGCGCGATGCGGATCTCTACGAGAAGTGCATGCGCGCCGGTATCGAGTGTGTCATCGTGGGAGAGACCGGGTACCATCTTTGCCTCGACGCCCAGCCGTATCTCTCGATAATCGAGCTCGGGCATGATCTGTCCGAGCTCCCCATCGTCGACGTGCTCTATGATGCGCTCGTGCATGCGGAGCTCGATGAGGCGAAGATCGTCAGATTACATTGCTCGGATGCCAATTGGTGGCCTGCAGAATAGGAGAATCACATGTCCGGTATTCAGGCGCTGCTCAATCTTCAGGAATGCGACACGCAAATCATGCGCTCGAAGAAGGAGCTCGACGGGCTTCCCGAAGTGAAGGCAATTATGGAGTGTCGCGCAAAGCGTAAAGAGATTAAGGGCAAGCAGGATCAGGTCATCGAGATGTCCGATGAGGTAGAGACGAAGATCTCTAAGCTCCAGAAAGAGGAAGAAAAGGTCATTAAGAAGATCGGCGATTTGCAGGCGAAGCTCGATTCGAGTTCCGATTACCGCGTAACCACCTCTGTCACGCGCGATATGGATGGCCAGGTCAAACGACAGGCCGATATCGCCAAGGAGCTCGACGAGCTGCTCGAACGCCAGATCAAGGTCGACAACCTTGCAGATCAGGTCGCCGAGATGCTCGAACGCGTGAACCATAGCGAGCAGCATCATACGGAGCATTTCAAGGAAAAAGGCGGCGCGATTCGCGATCGCATCGCAAGCCTCGAAGCAGAACGCGAGGCGCTTATCGCGCAAATCGATCCTGACATCGCTGCCAAATACGAAGCGCTTCGTGAGGAGAAAAACGGCATCGGCCTTTCGCGTCTCGAAGGCGAACATTGCTCAATTTGCCGCTCGGAGATTCTCACAGGCGAGCTCAACAAGCTTCTCAAGGGGCCTGCACTCAGCGAATGTCCCAACTGTCACAGGCTCATGGTTGTGCGCGAGGAAGATTAGGGGGGAGCCATGAGCTTGGTCTTACTCGGTGTTACGGGATGCATCGCCGCTTACAAATCATGTGAGGTCGTGCGCGGTTTGCAGAAAGCGGGGCACGACGTGAAGGTCGTCATGACCGAGCACGCACGCGAGTTCGTCGGAGCCACGACCTTCCGTGCGCTGACCGGCCATGAGGTCGCAGTTGGGCTTTTTGATAACCCGAGCGATCCCATCCATCACATCTCCCTTGCCAAAGAACCTGACGTCTTTCTCATCGTACCTGCGACGGCAAACGTCGTGGCAAAAATCGCTCAGGGCGTTGCAGATGATCTTCTGACGACGACCGCGCTCGCGACAGAAAAGCCGCTTATCATAGCTCCTGCGATGAATGCGGCGATGTGGGCGGATGCCGCAACGCAGCAAAACATCAGGACGCTCGAGTCGCGCGGGGTTTCCATTGTGAGCCCCTCGAGCGGATATCTCGCATGCGGAGAAGAAGGGGAGGGCCGCCTCGAAGAACCTTCGGTTATTGTCGAGCAGACGCTTGACGTGCTTTCCCGTTCGCGTGACATGGCCGGCACGCGCGTGCTCATCACCGCAGGTCCCACGCAAGAGCCGCTCGATCCCGTACGCTATATCACCAACGGTTCGAGCGGGCTTTCCGGATATGCGCTTGCGGCAGAAGCACTGAGTCGCGGCG
>CACZSV010000155.1 GCA_902783925.1 uncultured Coriobacteriaceae bacterium | reverse complement strand
GCGGTATTCGCGGTATCCGCGCTGGTAGACGTCATCTACATTCGTCGCTGCAAGCTCGTCACGCTGCTTTCAGTTCGTGAATCGGTCGAACGCGGAGGCATTGCGCGCACGCCTTTGCGCATCGCGGGCTTCGTCATCGCAGTAGTGCTGTTGGCCTGTGCATACTGGCAGCTCTCGGTCAACGGAATGCGTCAGATTGACATGCATTTCTGGATTGCGACCGTCCTCATGGTCGTTGGCACCTTCATGTTCTTCTGGTCGGTCGCGGGCTTCGCCATCTTTGCCCTGACCCATGCCCAAGGCGTTTACTTCAAGGGCATTCGCATGTTCACGGTGCGTCAGATCGCAAGTAAGGTGAACACCGCTTTCGTAAGCATGAGCGTAGTGTGCATTATGCTGTTCTTCGCGCTGACCACGGCGTCGATCGGTATGGGGCTGCTGGAGCTGTTTGCCGGCAATATCGATCAGGTCACGCGTTATGACGCGAGTCTCCTATCACAGCCCTCATTCTTCACCAGCGACGATGATTCCTGGAAAGAAGAGAGCGCACGCTACAACGGCGACATCGCAGCGTGCCTGACCGACCGCACGGACAAATGGAACGATTCGATCCGCAGTAGCGCGCAGCTCGATTACTGGGCGGCAGGTGTGAACTACCAGACCCTACTCGACCAGATTCCCAATGTCGAGAAGATGCAGGAGGCCGAAACGCTCAAGATGATGGGCGAAACCGAAGTGCGGGCCGTCGCCGTCAGCCAGTACAACGCAAGCTGCGCGCTCATCGGCGAGCAGGGCATTCAGCTGGCAAATGACGAATTTTCCGTGGATAACACGCCCGCTGGCTATGACGACCTCGGCCACGCGATGTGCAACAAGAACGTCAGCCTGAACCTTGCGGGCAAAACGCTACACGGAAACAACTCGATGCAGAGCGTCCCACTCGATACCTGCGCAATTCCCGACACAGCCCTGATTGTCATCGTCCCTGATGAAGTCGTCGCGAGTCTGCGCGCGAACGAGATGCCGGCCTTCAGCTACCTCAACGTGATGTACCGCGATGACCGCGTGAAGGGCGACGACGCCCTAGCGGATGCCCTGCGCGAAGCATTGCCGCTACCAAGCAACGAGACGCCGAGGTCCGACAGCATCGATGGCCAGTACCACGCAACTCCCTGGCCGGTTTCGGTCGCATACACGGGGCGTTCCATGGCCGACCAGGCAAGTGGCCTGCGCATGGTCATCGCATTCCTCGCGCTCTATATCGGCTTCGTCATGCTGGTGGCGACGGCGACGGTTCTGGCCATCCAGCAGCTTTCCGAAACTGCAGACAGCCTTGGACGATACCGCCGCCTTTCTGACCTTGGCTGCGAGATGCGCCAGATTCTGGGCTCACTGCGCACTCAGACGATCGTGTGCTTCTGCGCGCCGCTCGTGCTGGCCACCTGCCATACGATTTGCGCGGTGAGCGTTGTAGGCAACACGTTGTTCTCCGAGCTGGGCGTGGATCCGACGAGGCTCATCGGCATCGCCGCAGGTTCCATCGTCGGCGTCTATGCAATCTACCTGATCGCAACGTATCTGCTCTCGAAAAGCATCGTCCGCGCCTCTGTGCAACGCAGCTGATCAACTGGCGTGTCATCCGCGATCATCGCGGATGACACGCCTTCGCTTTACTCGCCCGCAACACGTGCCACGCGTATCGTCTTGAATCATTCAGGTGTGGGAATTCGAAAAAGATGAGGGAAATACCCCTTTTGATGGACTCACATTACCACGATATCCAGATAATTTGCAGTCTGTAATTCAGCCGCATTCCGTGGTATTAAGCCTTATCCGAAAATCGGGAATACCAAATTTCGAGCGTCTCCGCGTTCGAGGGCCGCGAGCTGGCTGAATCCGCATTGTTCGTTTTGGGGTTTCGAGAAAACGACCCCAGTCAGGCCATAAACGCCCTTGCATCTGGAGATCCCGTGGCCGCATGGACCCAAAAGAGGCGCGCGCTCGATACGCATATCGCGAACGTGATGAGACTCTGGCAACACGCCATCGCGATCATGCCGCCAATCCACAGCATTGCCTTGAGAGATACCCTGGCGAGCATCGGGGAGATCCCGCTGGTCTACGACAGCTTCTTTGCGGCGCATGAAGTTCCCTGCAGTATCGACTACCCGCTGAGCAGGCCCATATCCGAGCGTCTCAAAGGGCTGGATTACATTGAAGCCTGGCTTGTCCAACTCCTCGAGGAGGCACGTTTTCTCGCGCAGTTCGACACGGATGAAATGATTGGCTACCTCGTCGAATGGTGCCCCGATTATCGCGGGCTTCTCATCAATCTGCGTGACCCGATCTATGACGCGTGGCACGCTGGAAAGTCAGCTTTCTCAAATGGGCGAGATGAAGATGCGATCATGTAGGAGAACAGCAGAGTCCGGTCCACCAGGTCCCAGGGAAACTGGACGGGCCTGCCGACAGACCTGTCCGGCACGTGCGCTCGAACGAAATGGCCAGCTTACCTTCCGCGATGCTTCTGCTTGTGCTTTTCCCGGCGCTGCTCGTAGCGCTGCTGTTTGAGCTGTTCGCGCCGCTCACGGGCGTTCGCCTTGCGCTCCATGCCCTTCGCTTCACGCTCCTCCGCCAGCGCCTGTTGTGCTTTCGTGGACGGCCCGCGCTGCCTGAGCTCACGGGCTGCCTCGCGCTGGCGACGCTTTGGGTTGCTTACGAGCTTAGGCTTCTCGGCAGCACGCACAGGCTCGCTGAATCGCAGGCAGCGCCAACGCTCGCACACGAGCTCCTGGATTTCCTCGCCCGACGGCTCCGCACCGAACACGACGCGGCACGCCGACAGCTTCCCGTTCTCAATGCATTCGAACATCCCCACCCAAAATTGACCGTCGTGATACACGGTCAGGGCGGAGGATACCCTGATCTTTCGCATGGCTGATCCTCCTTTATGTATGTGCCATGGAGGAGAAGGGACAACCAAGGAGGCAGGTTACTGACGCCCGTGCAGACGCACCCCGACTACCCAACGGGGTCGTGTTTTTATCTCCGGCACGAACATGATACCAGCTGTAGACGGCAGTTTCCTCGAATCGCTTCAAGAAATGACATTTGTCATGAGCGCTCGTGATTCTACTCACTGGTGCATGTATTGCACACTTGGCACAATTTGGACAACGAAACGAAGGAGGAGGTTTGCAATGGAAAGCAAAACACTTAACACGATCCAGACGCTCATGAAGGTTGGTCGCGTCCTGAGTGGGATAGCTTACGTATGCTGCCTCGTCTGCGGAATACTCTGCGTTGTCGGGCTCGTCACCGCTGGGGTTCCCCGAAGCATCGTCATAGGCGGCGTCACCATTCACGCGCTGTTCGCCAGCCTGGACAACCTGAGCCTCGGCGCGTTTTACGCGACAGCTGCGACTGGCCTGATCGTCTGCATTGCCACCTGCATCTTAGCCAAGCTCGCCTCGCGCTACTTCGATCACGAGCTTGCCGCAGGCACCCCGTTCACCCTCGAGGGAGCGCGCAAACTCCTCAGACTCGGCATCTGCACGATTTGCATCCCCCTCGCAGCGGTGATCATTGCAAATATTTGCTGTGCGACGATCGGGGTTCTTTTCCCGGGCGAGGCCTTCATCGACTTCGACGCTGATGTGCCGATCCTGCTGGGAGTCGTCATCATCGTCATGAGCCTCCTCTGCAAATACGAAGCAGAATCGAACAGGGAAACGCTTGCGTAAACCCTTCAAGCGTGTTAGATTACATATGTTGCATAACATATACATTCATAACATCTGGAGGAATAGGCGATGCCCCCCAAGGTAAAGTTTCAGAAAGAAGAGATTGTCGCCGCGGCGATGGACGTGGCCCAGGAAAAGGGGATAGACGCCGTAACGGCGCGCGAGGTTGCCGCATGCCTTGGTGTTTCCACAAGGCCCATATTCACTTACTTCGACACCATGGAGCAACTAAAGGATGCGGTCTATGACGCGGCGATGGATCTCTACCGCAGTTATGTCGAGCGCGGCCTGGAGGAGCCCGTCCCCTTCCAAGGCATCTGGAGGAACTTCCTGCTTTTTGCCAGAGAGGAACCCGAGCTGTTCAAGCTTCTCTTTCTCAACACGTCCGGAAAGGATCCGGATAGTGCGATCAAGGCGTTGCACGAATCGCAGGAGCTAGCACGCGAATCGTTGACGCGCATCTACAACATGGATGCGTTTTCCGCGGACTGCTTCTTCCGCGACCTGTGGGTCATAGCCTTGGGTTTTGCCACGCTCGTCGTCACGGGTGGATGCCCCTACACGGACGAGGAAATGCTCGCCGTTGGCACCGAGATCAGCCTGTCGGTATGCAAGGCTTACAAGGATATTCCGGGGCTGCCACATGGAGAATTTGATCGCGACGCGCTGTTTCGCGAACTGGTTAATCGATAATCGCCCAAGACGGGCACGCCCAGTTGCACGAAAGAAAGTTTGAGGAGTCGTAATGCAGAAGCTTTGTAGGGGTTATTCCCTGTTCATGAATTGGTTCAACGGAATTTGCGCGCCGGTATGCGGTATCTGGATGATGCTCAGCGCGCTGGTCGCCTTGCCGCTTTCGTGGAACGACTGGATGCCCATCTCAATTTACGACCCCTTCCCACTGCATGACGTATTCTTCACGAGTCACTTCTGGCCGGGGCTGGCACTGTTCCTGGTTAACGGAGTGCCCAATATCGTGGCGCTTGTTCTGAGCGGCAAAGACAAGTCAAAATGGCATCGCTCCTGCCTCGTTGCCGGCATCTTCCTGCTGTGCTGGACCATCACGGAAATGCTTATCATCCCCAACGGCCTGTCCCTCTTCTATCTCGTCTTGGGTATATTGCAGACTTTGGCAGCCATTGCCATGATCCGCAGCGAAGAGCAGACATAAACACCCGAACGGGAAAGCCAGGCACGTCACGAGCACATTGGGTCTACTCCGCCCTCACATTGGTTTCCTCTTTAAATAATGCATTTGGCGAGAGTGCGCTACAAAACATGACTGCCATAACATACAATTATGTCCTGAGGTGATAAGCAACGCATTGCGTGACACAAAATTTTCTCCATCGATGCCTCACCTCAGCAAATGAACGAGTTCGTTTGGCCCCCGCTTCACCGAAAGCGAGGTGTGCGCATTGGAAAACTCAAGCAATGAGCGTGGCCTGACACCCTATTTGTCTCCTTTGGGCGCGTGGGCGTTTTCACTCGGCACAGCCATCGGCTGGGGCTCTCTCGTAGTCACAAATAACGCGTACCTGATGCAAGCTGGCCCCTGGGGAAGTGCTCTGGGCCTCATCGTCGGTGCCATCGTCATGGTCATCATGGCCAGGAATTACCACTATCTCATCAATCGTTTTCCCACTTCGGGCGGTGCCTACGACTTCACAAAGAGAGTGTTCGGCTACGATCACGCGTTTCTGGTCTCTTGGTTCCTCGCGCTCACCTACATTGCCATGTTCTGGGCAAACGACACCTCGCTTCCACTTTTCGCACGCTACTTCATGGGCGACGCTTTTCAATTTGGAATGAGCTACGGCGTCTTCGGGTACGAGGTTTACCTTGGCGAGGTCATGCTCTGCCTTGCGGGTATCGTCATCACCGCATTGCTATGCACGGCTTCCGTAAAATCGTGGCTTATCTGGTTAGCGCGCTCGCGATTATTTTCACTCTGTGCATCACAGCCTGCTTCATCGCGGTTGCACTGGGCTTCGGCGGCAATTTTGCCAGCATCGAGCCGGGATTCCTCCCCAACCAAAGTGCAGTGTCCCAGATTCTCCTCATCGCATGCATCTCGCCTTGGGCGTTCATCGGCTTCGAAAACCTCTCCCATCACACGGAAGAATTCGCCTTCCCTACAAAACTCGTGTTCCGCATCATGCTCGCCTCGATTGGGACCGCCCTGCTTCTGTACTGTTTCATCCTGCTGATGTCCACAACGGCATTTCCCTCCCAATATTCGAACTGGTTCGAATACATCGCCGATCTCAGCAACCTGACCGGTATCGAGGGCCTGCCCGCGTTCTATGCTGCCAACCACTATATGGGCACCGTGGGCGTCGCACTGCTTATGCTGACGTTGCTCGCGCTCGTCGTCAGCAGCCTGTTCGGCAACCTTGTTGCACTGAGCCGTTTGCTGCATGCCATGGCTAAAGACGACATCCTGCCCAGCCGCTTCGCCGTCATCAACAAATACTTCATACCGGGGCGGTGCGTGATTCTCATTGCGGCCGTCTCTCTCATCATTCCGTTTCTAGGGCGCACGGCCATTGGCTGGATCGTGGACGTAACAACCATCGGCGCAACTGTTGTGTACGGCTCCATCGCAGCCGCAACACTCTCGATTGCGCGCAGAGAAGATTGCGATCTTGAACGCTTCACCGGCGCGGCGGGACTCATCGCAATGATCTTCTTTGGCATCTGCCTCCTGCTTCCCAATTTCCTCTTCTCGCATGGTCTTGAGGCCGAATCCTACTTCCTGTTCACGACCTGGGGAATCTTGGGCTTTCTCGCGTTTAGATACATCCTTCGCAATGATCCAAACGAGCGCTTTGGAAAGTCAATGATTATCTGGATTGGGCTACTTTCGCTTGTCGTGTTCTTCTCATTCACATGGATGAGCCAGTCCGTCATCTCAATTACAAACGGCACAATCGACACAGTGCGGCAGCATTACATCGAACGCGTCGAAACCGCACCCCAAAATCTCGAGAACGCAGTCGAGCTCGAAGAGCTCGATGAGCAGTTTGTCGAAAAAGAGATGCAGCAGATGGAAATCGGCATCGAGCACTCCATCTTCATCGCCGCAATTCTCTTTGGCATCGCTTTGGCACTGCTTCTCTCAAATTATTCGTATATGGCCACGTGGGCGCGCAGAAGCGAAAGGGAACTCGATGTCGTCAAAGATATCGTCCTCACAGATTCACTCACAGGCGTGAAAAGCCACCATGCGTATCAACAGACAGAAAAAGCAATATCAGACGAAATAGCCAGCGGAAGCGAAGAGCCCTTCGCAGTTGTTGTCTGCGACCTGAACGGACTGAAGGAAATGAACGACTCCCAAGGTCACGAGGCCGGCGATGACTATATCAAAGAGGGATGCGGGCTCATCTGCGAGACCTTCAGCCATAGTCCCGTATACCGTGTGGGCGGCGACGAGTTCGCAGTGGTCCTCAAGGGTGTCGATTACGAAAACCGCAAGCGGCTCGTGTCTTCGTTCCAGGAAATGGCGCAAGCCAACTTAGAGAACGGCGGAGTCGTTGTGGCATCGGGAATCGCCGACTTTATACCTGGAACTGATCGGGATATGCGCCGCGTTTTCGACCGCGCCGATTTCCACATGTACGACAACAAACACGCGCTCAAAGGCGAGGATGCCGCAGAACAGCGCAATTAATGCTGTTCGATCAACGTGCTGGATAACAGTATTTTAGCCATCAGTTCCTCGGCGCCCGAAAGGCTGCACCCGCTGGGTCGGCAGGCGCTCCGGCACCATCCCACACCAGTGGCATGCAAGCCCGCCAACACCCGGCTGCAACACAAAACCCCATATAACCGGGATCTTCATCCACACGTTTCAAATGTTACCGCGTCGACCGATGCCGTCACCGACATGCAAACTCGTCACAGGCGACCACAAGCGTCGTGCCGACCGAAATATGGCATTTTTTTCGATTTACTGACGGTTTTGCTCAGATTGCTGCTCGCTTTGGCAATTATTTCGAATTACTGACGATTTTTTTAAACACCTTGGCTTTTGCGAAACACAGCTTTGCAAATCACCCGCTAGAAAGCATGAATAAATTCAGCGTTTCGAAAATAGATGGAAAAATCGTCAGTAATTCGAAAAAAGTGTCAGCAAACGAAAGATTTCATGAAAAATCGTCAGCAAATCGAATTTTTTGACAGGGGCATCCAAGCGTTCCTGATGATATGTCTGAAAGGACGAAGCTTCTCACCAGTAAAATACAGCATCTCGTATAAAACGCCTGCGCGGAGGATCTTGG
>CACZSV010000154.1 GCA_902783925.1 uncultured Coriobacteriaceae bacterium | reverse complement strand
ATAGAGTCGCTCGGTATCGATCAGATGAAGATCGACACGCTTCACGAGATTTGCGATTACTGCGCGTCCCACGGCGTCGAGCTTGTCTGCGTGGGCGCTCCGGTGCCCGTATTCAATCTGATCGGATACCAGGATACATATTTCCCGTATCAGCGGGTCATGGTCGATGTACTTGCCCAGCATGGCATCGCCTATCACGATTTCAACCTTGCGAAACCTGAACTGTTCGCGACTTCACATGAGTACTTCACCGATAATCTCCATTTGAATTTCGCCGGGACGGATGCGTTCGACAAGAGCTTCATGAGATATCTCGATATGCGCGCGGCGCATGAGGACGTTGACGGGCTTTTCTATACGCCTGAGCAATTCCTCGATTCCATCGACTACATTGATGCGACGATGACGGACGCTAAAAGCATCGGCGATGCGGTCGAGGTGAAGGCGCATGCGCTTGCGGGCCCCAATGTGAGCGTCCAGTATCAGTACTGGGTGAGTTACGACGGTCAAACGTGGGAGCTGGTGCAAGATTACACGGATAGCGAGACATGTACATTTTCGCCCAGGACGCGGGGTGTCATCACCGTACGAGCGTGCGCACGCCGTTCATTGTTAAATGTGGATTACGAATACTATCAGGATGCGACCCTGCTATATTAGAATCCTTAGCAAAATGTACTACTAGGGAGGGCGCATGAACGAAATTACGCTCGATGCCGTTATTGAGATGCTCGAGGATATAGAAGAGGATATCGATTACGAGAACGTGACGAATCTTGTCGATGGCAAGCATCTTGATTCCTTCGATATCATTGCCATCGTGAACGCCGCCAATGAGGAATTCGATATCACGATACCCGCAAGCGAAATTATCCCCGAGAATTTCAACAGCGCGCAGGCGCTCTGCGATCTACTTGTACGTTTGGATGAGGACGAATAGAAACGGTGCGTTTCGTATTCGGTGAATACCCGTTTGAGCGCATCAAAGCGCGAAGTACACATTAAGGGAGTTAATCATGGGTGGTTTTTTCGGTGTCATTTCCAAACGCGACTGCGTTTTGGACGTGTTCTTTGGAGTTGACTACCATTCGCATCTAGGTACACGCCGTGCAGGACTCATCTTTCATGATGAAAACGGCTTCCAACGCCAGATCCATTCCATTGAGAACACTCCATTCAGGACGCGCTTTGAAGATGACCTCGGCGATTTTCATGGCTGCTGCGGCATCGGCTGTATCAGCGATACAGATCCTCAGCCGTTGCTCATTCGCTCTCATCTTGGAGTTTTTGCCATTACGACCGTTGGTGCGATAACCAATGCAGAAGAGCTCGTCAACAAGTATTTCTCGAAAAACGACCGCCAGTTCATGGCTATGAGCTCGGGGGCTGTGAATTCCACCGAACTTGTTGCCGCGCTCATCAATTTAAAAGAGGATTTCGTCTCTGGCATCAAGTTCGCGCAGGAATCCATCGAGGGGTCGCTCACCCTGCTCATCATGGATGAGAACGAGCATATTATTGCAGCACGCGATAATATGGGGCGTCTTCCCGTACTCATCGGCAAAAACGAAAACGGTTATTGTGTTTCCTTTGAGTCGTTTGCCTATAGAAAACTTGACTACAACGATGAGTACGAGCTCGGTCCGGGAGAGATTGTCGAGGTTGGCGCGGATGGGTATTCGACTTTGTGCGAACCCGGCGACAAGATGAAGATCTGCGCGTTTCTGTGGGTGTATTATGGGTACCCGAATTCCAATTACGAAGGCGTTAACGTCGAGCTGATGCGCTACCGCAACGGGGCTATCATGGCGAGAGATGAGCTCGCGCGTGGCGTGAGGCCGCAGGTTGACTCTGTAGCCGGCGTGCCCGACTCCGGGCTTCCGCACGGCATTGGATATGCGAATGAATCGGGGATGCCGTTTGCCCGTCCCTTTATTAAGTACACGCCGACGTGGCCACGTTCGTTCATGCCCCAGAACCAGTCTATGCGCAATCGAATCGCCAAGATGAAGCTCGTTCCTGTGCCAGAGCTTATCAAGGGAAAAAAGCTTCTCTTTGTCGACGATTCCATAGTCCGGGGCACTCAGCTGCGCGAGACGGTGAATTTCTTATACGACGCCGGTGCCAAAGAAGTCCATATGCGCAGCGCATGCCCGCCCATTATGTTTGGATGCAAGTACCTCAGCTTCTCGCGAAACAAAGACGATATGGATCTTATCGCGCGGCGTACCGTGCAGAAGCTCGAAGGCGACGAAGGTCAGGAGCATCTCGATGAATATGTCGACGCGACAACCGAACGCGGAAAATGCATGCTCAAGACTATTTGCGAAGAGCTTGGATTCGATAGCCTGAGCTATCAGTCGCTGCCCGGTATGCTCGAGGCCATTGGCATCGAACCTTCCAAGGTATGCACCTATTGCTGGACGGGGAAGGACTGAGTCCGGGAGCCTATAGCCTTCTCTAAAGCTTGCGAGGTCACTAAAAATGTGGCGTCGCATATTGTTACGAGAATGTTTTAAAGATTCTCGAAGATTGGTGCCCTTTGATTGTTAGAATCGACTCTTATGAATATTGGAATTCAATGGGCTTTCTGGCATGAGAAAGCGGGAATACCGGCACTGAAGAGATGCAGCATCGGGGCAGCAAGAACGAATATATGAAATTCAAGGCAGACGGCGGAGGCTCAACGCGTCCGTCGAAGCGCGTGAGTCCGCAGAGGCCGCCTTCGAAACGAGTGCAATCTCCCTCTTCTCGCAATCCCCAAACGCAGTCGCAAAAGAAGGTCCAAAGGCAAGTTCAGAGAAGCTATCAGCCGCAAGCGTCGAGAAAGGGCCAGACGCAGTCTGTAAGAAAGGCACAGCCCGCGCGCGGCGTACAGCGCCCTCCTCAGGCGCAGGCGAAAAACGCCAAGAAGAACTCAGCAAAGTCGCAGAGTTTCAAGAAATCCGCTTCTGCCGGCGACGTCATGCGTGGCACGGTCAAAAAAGCGGGAATTGTCATCGGCGCTGTTCTCGTGGTCTATATCGCGCTTTCCATCGTATTCTCAATTTGGATTGTTCCCAATACCAAGCTTGGCGTATTCGATATTTCGCTTAAGACTTCTGAAGATATCGAAAAGACATTGAATGATGCTCTCAGGGATTATAACCTTAACGTTTCCGGAGATGGATTCTCGTTTTCCGCATCTGCAAGCGATGCGAAGATACGCATAGATACCCAGGCAACCGTCGATGCTATTCACCAGGAGCTTTCTGGGTGGGCGTGGCCCATTTTGCTTGTTTCCGGCCCGCACGACGTCACGAACAAGATGTATATGATGAGCGATTCGAATGGCGTCATTAGCTCGCTT
>CACZSV010000153.1 GCA_902783925.1 uncultured Coriobacteriaceae bacterium | reverse complement strand
TGCTTTCTCCGCTGCGGCTTTATCAGCTGCTGCTTTCTCCGCTGCGGCTTTATCAGCTGCTGCTTTCTCCGCTGCGGCTTTATCAGCAGCCGCTTTCTCAGCAGCTTCCTTATCAGCGTCTGTTACGCTACCATCTTTGGTGCTGTCTTTATCTTGCGTCTGGCCATCTTGAGCGGCGTCACCGTCTGTGCCAGGTTTGACATCGGACCCGTCGCCCTCTGTTCCATCAGCGGCACCCGTCTCGCCAGATTGCCCATCGGTGGATTCTGGCTCGGTTGAAGCATCCTGATTATCCGCATTCGAAGAGCCGTTCTGCGCCTCGTCTGCGTCAGAGGCCTGCTCGCTCGTCCGCGAAGAAGAGCTGACGATAATAGGATTGCCGTCATCGTCGAGAACGAACTGCCCGTCTTCGCCGCGGAGATACGTAACGCCAAGAGCAGATTCCTGCGCTTCGATTTCTTCGGGTGTCATAGCGAGCGCGCTCACGGGAAGCCCCAACGTGGTGACGCTCATCGCAGACGAAAGCAAAACCGCGAACGCGGGCTTCATGGCTCGCTGCGAGCTGCGCTGTACATACCAGCTTGCAGGATGCTCGATGGCATGCAGACCAGCCGGACGACGCATGATCGCGTGCTTTCCGGCGGGAAACATCTCTATGCGGTGTTGGCCAAGCGAGTATTTTGTAAGCTTCATGTACGCTCTTAATCCTATGGGTTCTGAAGCATTTATTTTAACGCATTATCTTCGTTTATCCAGTTCAAAGCGCTGACATATTTGAAAAATCTTCATAACCGAATACCAGTATCCTGAACGGGCGAAATAAGTGCGAGCCGAACACGTTTCATGAGCTAATCTATTCCGAGCGGTTTCTTGCCAGATGCCGCATGATAAAGAAACGAAAGGCACAGTGAATGAACTTCAGTGCAACCCTCAACTACTACCTCGAGCTCGTCGACTGCAGCGCCAAGGACCTTGCTTTGGCTTCGGGCGTCTCTGAGGCGGCCATTAGCAGGTATCGCGCCGGCGAGCGTATCCCCGATTTCGACGGCAAGCACATATCCTCGCTTGCAGACGGCATAGCCAATCTATCGGGTGGCACACTCCGCTACGAAGATGTCCACCGCAAACTCATGCTCGCAATCAGCGGCCTTTCCGTTGACTACGAAACCTTCATCGCCAATCTTAATGCACTGCTCGTCACGGCAAAGATCAGCAGCAGTGATCTTGCACGACTCATGAGCTTCGACCCATCGTTCGTCTCGCGCATGCTCGCCGGGCAAAGACGCCCGGGCGACCTGCGCGATTTTGCATCTAACGCAGCAGAGATGATTGCAAAGCGTGCGCTTACAAACGGCAGCACGGCTGCCGTGAGGTCACTCATCAATGCCGACACCCAACAAACGCGGTGCCCGGACGAGCGATTGGGCGATGCCATTCTCGTGTGGCTCAGTACCAACCATGCACCTCTATCAAGCGCCATTGAAGGTTTTCTCGGCAGGCTCGATGCATTCGAGCTATCCGACTTTATCCGCTCGATTCACTTTGACGAGATGCAGGTGCCCAGCGTACCCGTGCAGCTCCCCACGACAAAGACGTACAGCGGCATCACCGAGATGAAAAACTGTGAAATCGATTTTCTTAAGGCTGTCGTTTTGGCAAAGTCCTCTGCCGACGTCATCATGTTTTCCGATATGCCGCTCGCCGAGATGGCTTCCGACCCGGAATTTACCAAAAAATGGATGTACGGCATGGGTCTTCTGCTCAAGCGCGGCCTCCACTTGCACATAATTCACGATACCGCGCGGCCGCTCGGAGAGATGATGCTCGGTCTCGAAGGCTGGATTCCCATGTACATGACCGGCCAGGTGTCCCCATACTACTTCGACCCGCCGCAAACTAGCAACGTGTTCTGCCATATTCTGAAAGTGGGCGGAACCGCGGCGATGTCGGGCGAAGCAATTGCCGGCTCTCAAGGCGAAGGCCGATATGTCCTCACGAAGAAACGCGACGAAGTGCGCTATTACCGGCACCGGGCCCAGGCAATGCTCAAGAAGGCACGGCCGCTCATGCGTATCTGGACAGAGCGCAACTCCGCAAAGCTTGCCGAATTCGAGCGGACGAGCTGCGATGGCGGCACCTGGCGCATGATCGTGTCCACCTTGCCCATCGGCTCGATTCCAGAAGATCTACTCGAACGTATGCTCATTGCATCTGGCGTATCCAATGCCGACCAAAAGCGTATTCACGAGTTTGTAGAGAGACGAAAGGCATCGCTGCAAAGCCTGCTTGAAAAAGGAGCGGTGACTTTCGAGCTGCCCGAGTATTCCAAAGAGGAGTTCGAAACCGCTCCCCCCACGCTCGATCTGGCGGGCATGTTCTACAACAACAGCATTTCGTATACAGCCGAGCAATACCATGAGCATCTATCGTCGTTGCGGGAGCTCGTCGGCAGCTATGACGCAAGCAAAGTACGCATCGACAAAACCGAGCCATTCCGGAATATTCAAATCCGCATACGCGAAGGCGACTTTGTCGTCGTCTCGAAGAACAAGGACCCGCATATTCATTTTCTCATCGAGCATCCAGAGATGATTGCCGCTTTCGAGCAATTCAGCGCGCCCGTTATCGAGGATTTGTAGCGGGGAATAACCACCTGCTGATTCTTGTGGCATACGACGAGGTGTAGTATGTGCGCAGGCTCTTTTCTGGCCTGTAACTCATAAACGTACGCGTACACAAAGAACAGGAGAACCTGAATGGTTGGCAGAAAGGGCACACCAGGCTCGTTCTCCGAAATCTTCACGCGCGATTTCCTGCTGCTCGCCACTATTAACCTTGCCATGTTCTTTGGTTTTCAGATGACCAACGTGGGACTGCCGGTGTACGTGGCACAGCTCGGCGCAAACGCACAGATCGTAGGCCTCGTCGGCACGCTTATGACGGTGACGGCTGTAGTCGTGCGCATTTTTGCCGGCCCACTGCTCGACCGCTTTGGACGCAAAGGCGCGCTTGTGGTCGGGTCGCTCGTCATGGCATGCTCCATCTTCGCGTATGCCATCTTCCCGATCATCGGTGTCATACTCGGCATCCGCCTGCTTCAGGGCATTGGCTGGGGCCTGGGTTCCACCGCCTCGTCCACTATGGCGGCAGACGTCATCCCCAAAAAGCGCTTCGCAGAGGGCATGGGGTATTTTGCCATGACGAACTCCATCTCGAGTGCGCTCGCGCCGGCGGCCTCCGTCGCGCTCGTGCAGGGGCCGGGCGCTATGTACATGCTCTTTGCCTCGGGCGGATGCGCGGCACTCGCGTTTGTGATGGCGCTCTTTCAACGCAATACCGTCAATATGCATGAAGCTCCCGATGATACGGCACCAGCTGACGAGGGCTCGCACGCTGACGATCCGCAAGCTTCTGAGCATGAGCTAAAACAACATAATCTAGATGCGTCGCTGCAAAGCGAGGAAACAAAAGCTCAGGGCGCAATGCCAGGTAATGCTGCACGCCATGCGGCAAGCGAACAGCAGTCCTCCCCCTCTCTTCTCTCGACCGTATTCGAAAAACGGGCTGCGTTTCCCGGCTTTCTCATTCTGCTCGTCAACATCAGTTTTGGCTGCATCACCTCGTTCATCACGCTTCATGGGCAAGAACAGGGAATCGACAACGTCTCGCTATATTTCATCGTGTATGCAATCGTGACCATGGCCAGCCGCCCCGCGATTGGACGCATCATCGACCGGTATGGGTTCCGCATTCCAGGCATTCTGTCGTGCTTGGCCACAGTCGCCACCATGGTGCTGATCGGCCTATCGCGCGACACGCTCATGCTCTCGTGCGCTGGCGTGCTCGCAGGTCTGGGCGTGGGAACCGCCATGAGCGTTTTCCAGACCATGGCGGTTGCCGCAGTCGAGCCGTGGCGGCGCGGCGTGGCAACGTCGACGTACTTTGTCGCGTTCGACGTTGGAATTGCCATTGGGTCGCTTACCGGAGGACTCATCGCCGGCGTGTACGGGTACACGATCATGTACATGGCAGTTGCAGTGTTCCCGCTCATAGCAGCCGTTATCTGCACGCTCTCCAAGAAAGTGAAGTAGCTTTCTGCTTCTTCTGCGGCAGTGGGATGCGTTGCCATGAATGTCATTGGCTAATACCGCGAGCTTCGCTGCAACATCGATGGTAGCGAGCTCGAAATCGTAGAGCTTGAGCGACGTCGCCCTCATCTTCGCTTTGTTCTTCTCGGCATTCTGAGGCACGGGCGAAATTGAAATGAAAGCGGGCACTTCACCAAGTTTATCAACACAACCAACATCTATTCAGTTAGCGTTAGGAGAGCAGCCGCAAAGAACGTCTTACCTATACGCAGAGCTTCCGTGCCCAACCGCAAACGCCTCGATCACGAGGACCTCATCCTGTATGTTGCAGAGGATGCGGTAATTGCCCACCCTATAACACCATTCACCAGAACGATTTGCCGTTAATCCTTTGCCATATGCACGAGGGTCCTCACAGCCCTCCAGATTCTTGCCTATCCAGGAGGTGATGAGCCGTGCGTCGAAACGGTCCATTGCAACAAGAGCCCTCCCCTGCATTCGAGTGTCGCTCTTTGTCACGATAAGCCTTGTACCATAGAATGTTTGCGAGCAATGAGCCCGAGTTCATGGGAGGAAAAGATGTCTGGTATCGTTGCCATACTGCAGGCGGCGGAATCGCCCGCGCAGCTCGTCATCCATCATCGCATACCTGATCACACCGACGAAATGGCAGCTTCCCTATGCTCGTAATTGAAGCTAAAGGATGTAATTCATGAAACGCACGCTCATGTTGAAAAATCGTGAGTTGCTCGACTTTGATTTCGAGCCGGAGACGAAACAAGTTCGCATCCTCGATGCGCCCGAAGCAGACGATCCGCTCCTGGCATCCCTAGGGTTCGGCGGCCCCATGGGAGAAAAGGCAGTGTCGTGGACGATTGCCGAGCGTCGCATGGCCCTCAACCGTGACGACATGCCGCAGATACTCGATGCCTTCGGTGCAAGTTCGAACGTTGAGCTGGTGTTTAGGGGGCATGGACTCTCGCTTGTCGATCAATTGTGGTACCGCAAGCCAGGCTCTACCGAGCGCTGGGAAGACATTAACTTCTTCGACAACGAATGGGACACGTCTTTCGGCACGGCGATTCTGATGCGCGACTACCGCCATATTGCGTCTTGTTCGCTTGAGACCCCCGACGTGACCACGCTAGGCCATATGAGGAAAGCGTGGGAGCGAACCCCGGACGGCATCCGCATGATAAAAGAGCCGCTTTTCGAAAATGGGTGCGATATCGAAGGCGCGCTGCTCGCGTCCAAGCTATGCACCAGGCTGTTCGGGCAGAACGCCGCTCGGCCTCTGTACGCTGTGAAGCGCTACGATAGGCCCTTCTCTGCAAGCCCGCTGATGATATCGCGTGACGAAGAGCTCGTGCAGGGCTCTCGGCTGTTTGCCAAGTGCGGCTTCGACGAGCACAAGGCGCAGGAGCTCATAGGTCCTGTTGCGTCGCAGGACTACGTCGACATTCTGGTGCGTTCGGGCGTGCCCGACGCTTATGCAGGTGCGGCCAAGGTGTTTGCCTTCAAGGCCCTTTCGCTCCTGGCCGATATGCACGCTGGCAATTTCGGTATCATCTGCAACGTTGAGACGGGTGCGTGCCGTGCCGCCCTTCCGTTCGACTACGATCGTGCATTCGGTCTTCTTTCTGCCGATTTCCCGCTTGCGAGCATGTGCAACAACCCCGCCTACGCAATGCTCCTGTGCGCTAAAGAGTTTTCGAATTTGGATCCGTCGTGGGATTGGAGTTGGTACGACCCGCGGACGCTGGACGGCTTCGAAGAGCGCATCGCGGGGGCCTACACCGGCTATGACAATCTCCCTCCCAATTTCGGCGACCTGGTAGCGAGGCTTTTCGTCATACAGCGGAACTACATCAATACAGTTGCTTTAGAGCGGTGAATAAAACGGATCGCGCCAGTTACAGTTTCGTTTGCATTTGAGCGCACGCTTACAGCAGCTTCATCCACCGGTCGAAAAGCCGTTTCCGACGAGACAGCGAGGATGCCGTCTGATTCAATAATCAGCCTCATCAGGCTGGGACGGCATCAATGTGATTGTCCCTCGGTGCTCCTGCATGAATCTCCATCAGAGAATTTGGGGCTTGCGAGGCCCTTCATTGATCCGCACAGGCATTGCCAACGCCCCGGGTATTATGCATTCGCACCCCAGATGTTAATTCGCTTGTCAGGCGCGAGGTACATGGCATCGCCCTCGGAGACACCGAGCTTGTCGTAAATCGAATCGAACATCTGCGCATTCACGTTGATGCGCAGGTTGTTCAGCGGATGAACGTCCAGTGTCAGTTCCGAGAGCGCCGCTTCTGAAACCACGCGAGCCCATACGTTCGAAATCTTAGCGAAGAACTGTTCATAATCGGCATTCTCGACCTTCTTGAGCAGTTCCAAGGTGACTTGCATACCGCAGAGATCGGCGGCAGCCTCTGTTATGACATATTGTCCATTTGCCATGACGTCGGGAGCGACCTCGATTCCGTTATAGTACGAGGCCAGCGCCGAACATTTCTGTACAAAGGAGCTTGCGTCGGCATCGGTGAACACGGGGTTGGGCGTGCCGTAGGCGTCGAATTGCGCGCCCTGGTAGTCAAAGCCGTGGCTTATCTCGTGACCGATGATGAAGCCGACTCCCGCGAGCAAGTCGAGGTCGCTCATATCCTTGGTGTACATCAAGCTCGATACATAACCTGGATACACGTTGATGGAATTAGAGGTTGAGTCGTAGAAGGCGTTTGTCTCGGTGGGCCGTATCATGAACCATGGGCTCGCAGCCACGGCGGGCTGGCCGATCATCTTGCTCTCCTGGTCCAGGCGGTATTGCTTGAGCTTCAGGTAGTTGCCGATGAGCGTGCCGCCCTGTGCGGACGACGTGAGCTTGACACCGCTGAAATCATAGTAACCACCCACAGGCTCCAGTATGTTAAGGGTCATGTTGTCAAGCTTTTCGATAATGCGCTGCTGAGATTCTTTGCTCACCCACGTGGTGTTTTTCATGACCACCTTGTATGTGTCAACGAGCTCTTGCGAGAGTTTCGTCAGACGGGGCTTGGCATCTGCCCCGAGCGTATTGTCGGCATAGGTTTGCGCGAGAACGATAGCGAATGTGTTTTGTTGATTGCATGCTTCGTAGGCGAACGATTCGGCGATAGCGACATCCTGGCCGTCAGCTTTGGAATCCTGTTTCGGAGTGGGCGGATTGCGGTATGGACGCGTCTCGGCGAGTACATTTATCTTTGCGATCAGCTTGATAACCTCTATGTTGCTGTCAGTCCAAAGCCCATTGAATGCCTCGAGCCATTCGCGCGTCGAGACATATTCGGGAGAGGCGCCCTTTCCTAGCTTATCGAGCGTGGCCTTCATTGGGAAGTTGGGACAAGCCGAACAGAGTTCGCTCATCGTGAAATGGCTGTCGCGCGCCGCTTTGGCCGCGGCGCCAAATTCTTTTTGCGAGTACTCGCCATAGTAACCGGCATATTTGCCATGCGCCTTCTCGAACGCGAGGATCGAGGGAAACGCCGCATTCACTTCGTCGCCGCTCATGCCCATGGTCATAAGGTCGACCATCGCCAACGACGCCTCGTTTCGAATAGCGTTTTCCATGGACTGTTGCAGCTGCGGGTCGTTGGTATCTTGATAGTATGCGCCACCTATTGTAACGACGTCGACGAGCGCGAGGTTCGCGCCTACGTTCACAATGTTCACGTCACGCGTGTCGGCCAAGGTCATGTAAGACAAAACAAACGGGCTGAATGGGAAATCCTCGGATGAGAGCACCGCGTTCATTTCCTCGATCGAGGTGACGGCATTGATGCGGTCGAGGAAAGGTTGCACATCGGCGAGTCCTGTCTTGCGCAGCGTTTCGAGATCGGACGCCTGCTCGTAGAAGATACGCAGCTGGTCAAGGTCGTGGCCTGTCTTTGAACTGTCCTTGATTGTTGCCAAATTTGCTTCCCGCATTTCGGCGGCATGGTCTTGAATCGCCGTACTGGGCTGGGACTGATGTGACGCGAGATACTCGTAGTTGAAGTGAGTGTAGATATCGTCTTTGGCTGCGGGCGCCTCTGGCGGAAGATTGCCCTGAAAAATTGACGTGACCCAGGGCTTGCCCGCGAGCTTGCCACTGCTACCTGTCGATACGTTGGAAGAAACGCTCGCGTTTCCCCCGCAGGCAGCGAGAATCAAGGCCATCGCCAAAGCGAGCGCCGACGCAGCGATTTTCATGTTGGTTTTCATAACACCCCGTACCTATCAGCTATGTTGCCAATCAGTTCCACAATCGAGCCGAATCTGCCAATTGCTTACACTACTCGGCAGCTCATTTTGCTAGATGACTCTGGAGCCGTACGACGGATCGGATTTGCTGAACTCATCGGGCAAATCTGGCGGGACGGGATCGCCGCAATACAGGCAGTTTGCCATATCCTTATCGACGGGCATACCGCATGTCGGGTAGCAGATATGGTTGTTGTCGTCGCAATCGCGCTGCACGGGGCTTGGTCTGAAGCACATGGCCGTTTCCTTTCCTTTGCGCCCGCTTACGCAGGCTTGTCGCGGGCTTCACCGATATGCCTTGCTACCACCTCTATTATGATTATACGTTTGCCCCGCTTTCTCGTCTCGCTCATTTTTTGGCACCCTGGAGCCCTAGCTGTTCCCCATTCTGCGAGCACCGCATTCATGACAGCATCCATACGGACCTCCTCCGCGCATGCGTATCCGCGGGTATACAATGTCAAGCCAGCCAATACAGATGAGATGTTGTTATGATTCCACATCGGCGTCTATCTCTTCGATGCTCGTGCCGAACGCTTTGCTGATCTCCTTGTGGATATTGATTCGACTCCTCTCGATGAATCGCTCCGAACAGGTGCAAGACAGGGTAAAAAAGTGCAGATAAAACCGATATTGGGTTATATTAAGAATTAATCGAGCACCGAACTTCCCCGTAGGGCACCCGCTTGTTTTGGTACTGCACTGTTGGGATAAAGAAACGCGAAGGACAAGATGAGTTTATTTGGCGGAGCAATCTCTGTTACGGGAATCACCTTCTTGGTCTGTATGGGCTTCGAGATTATCTTTTTCGGGTACCTGCTGGGACGTATCCGAATTAAGGGAGTCAGCCTTGGAGCGGCGGGCGTTTTCATAATCGCGCTGCTGTTCGGTGTGCTGTATAGCACCGAGATCGGACAGACCGTTACCCAAACCGTAGCAGGAGAAAAGATCGATATCTCCCTGAACACGCTGAAAGTCATCGAGACTACGGGTCTTGTGCTTTTCATCGGGGCGGTCGGGTTGATTGCGGGACCGAATTTCATCAGGGGTTCTAAGAAGAATTTCAAGAGCTACGCCCTCATTGGCCTCGTTGTCACTGCGGCAGGCGTGCTTGCTACGGTCATCTGCTTCTTCGTGGGGCGCAGCTCGGCTGGAAACGAGCAGGAGTTCGTGGCGGCAATGTCCGGTGTCATGTCGGGCGCGCTGACGAGTGCTGCTGCCATGTCCTCGGCGCAGTCTGCTGTCGCGAGCGTGGCTGCCGGCTCCGGGTCTACTCTGTCGGTCGCCGATGCGGAGGCAATCGTCTCCGTAGGGTACGGGGTCGCCTATATGTTCGGGGTCATCGGCACTGTCCTCTTCATGCAGATCGTCCCCAGGATGACCAAAGCCAACATGGAGGAAGAACGCGCGAAGATTCGCCTTACGGACACCAGCGAGAACATCGTGAAGAAGAAGCGTTTCGAAGTGGAGCCGATGGGTCTATTCGTCATGGCGTTCGTCCTGGTGATAGGCATTCTACTTGGATCATTCAGAATCCCCTTGACGCCTTCGGGCTATAGCGGTGCAACATTCAGCCTGACAGCCACGGGCGGCGTGCTGCTGACGGCTCTGGTCGTGGGTCATTTCGGACACATCGGCCCAATTGACGTTAACCCGTCGCAGAACACGTTGACGACCATACGCGAGCTGGGACTCGTATTGTTCTTGTTCGGATCCGGCGTTGCGGGCGGAATGAAGCTCGTCCAATACTTCAAATTGATTTATTTCTTCTATGGCGTCATCATCACCGTGCTCCCCATGGTGGTTGGCTTCCTATTCGCGAAACATGTCTTAAAGATGCCCTTGCTGAACAACCTTGGCTTGATTGCTGGAGGCATGACATCCACACCGGCGCTCGGCGCGCTGATCAACGAGGCCGAAACCGACGACGTGGCCTCCGCTTACGCGGCGACATATCCGATCGCCCTGATTGGCGTGGTTATCTGCTCCCAGTTCCT
>CACZSV010000152.1 GCA_902783925.1 uncultured Coriobacteriaceae bacterium | reverse complement strand
TTGGGATCGTAATCGTTGGGCAGATCCTGCGCCATGATTTCACGCGCGCGTGCCTTAATCTCCTCAGCAGTTGCCATGTTTCAACTCCTCCTGTATTTTCCATCTTTCTACATCGCCGGCTGCTGTGCGCGGCAATGCATGCCCGATGCAAACAATCTTTGCGATGCGCGAGCTTGGCGGGTGCTTCGACATCGCGCGCTCGAGGCTCTTCATAATCTCGCTCTCGCTGAATTCGCAAGCCAAGCTGCCGCATACGAGCATAAGCTGGCCCTGGTTCAATATCACGGCGATATCCTGTTCGCCCAGGGCTTCGCGTATTGCTTCTTCGTACTCGGGAACATAGACCTTTGTCCCACTGGAAAGCGTAATCACGTCTTTCAGGCGGCCCTGCACGTGGAGTAAACCGTAGTCATCGAAAAAGCCCCTGTCACCCGTATGCAGTATGCCGTCACGAATTGTAAGCGCCGTCTTTTCCGCATCGCGGTAATAGCCCTGCATAATGCAAGTTGGAGCACTTACGAGTATTTCGCCATCTTCTGCAATCGTCACCGTATCATCCGGGCAGACTGTCATCGCATGAAAATCATCGCCACAGCTCAGCGCTAGCCCAGAACTCGTCTCTGTAAGCCCATACCCGAGACTTGCACGTATGCCCCTCTGCCTGATCGTATCAAGCAGGGAGTCCTTGCAATCTGCCGCGCCAACCAGCACGAGCTTCAAGTTCTCGTTGAGCGCCTCGCGGGCAACTAAGAACTCCAACAGCTTGGGAACGAGCGCTACCGCAGTCGGCTCGAATAATACGAGGTCGTCGACATAGTACCGAGCGCCACGGCCCAATGCCACAGACGCACCGCAGGCAAGCCCCCAGAGCAATCCGCATACAAAACCAAACACGTGCGAAAGCGGAAGCATACACAGCAGCGTGTCTTCTTGCGCAAGGGGCATGAGAGAGGCGCCGTTATATGCACTCGCCATGAGGCTTTCGTCAGTGAGCACCACGGCTTTCGACAAAGAGGTTGTGCCGCTCGTGAAGAACAGCACGCCGTGCGCACCGTAGGCGGGCACGGCTCCCGGCTTCAGGGACTTCTCGAGCTCGATTTGACGATTCGCGCCACGCGCCCACACGCGCGACGCGTCAACCGAATGCAAGAGCGGCTCCATCACCTCGTTGGGAATGAGCGGGTCCACAAGGACAACCTGCAAACCAGCTTTCACAGCAGCGAAGACCTCAACAACGGATTCAAGCGACCCGTCTACCAGAATCGCCTCGCACGCGTCTTCGTGTCCAGCAAGATCATCCGCACGATCCTGCACAAGCGCGGCGAACTCCGCCCACGAGAAAGCGCGGACACCTCCTGCACCCTGATACACGAGCAGGGCTTCTTTCTCTGGGTTGGAAGCAGACATGCGATTTACAAGATCTGCAAAGTCTCTATAGCGAATCACAATAATCCCAACAAAAAATACTGCCACGTTCTCGTGATGTGCCTGCCTGCGAGACCATAGATACTGTCGCGCAGCTAACAATTCGCGATTTCGCGAGCTGCGAGGAGCGTGGGCGCGGCGGGAGCGAGGACTGTCTGAGCGTGCGGAGCACGCGAGTTCCGCAGCTGCCGCGCCCTAAGCGACGAGCGGCCAGCGAGCGCATGAGCGATTAGTCAGATGCGCGAAGAGAACCTACTCGACTCTTACTTGAAAAAGCGCTCGACAAGTTCGCGGCTGTATTCGACCGTTTCGTCCATATCGCCAAAGCTCATAATCTCGCCAGCATAGAACGTGTCGTACTTGTCCTGCATTGCCTCCACATCATCGTACCAACCGGCAGCGTAATCCTCGGTGAAAACATGCGGGAAGTAATACCACGAACGCTCCTCGATGACTTCCTTGGCAGGATTGCCCATGGTCTCGAGGTCGGCGAGGACCATCTTCTTCGATTCCTCGTAGTCGATTTCCTTCAGGTCGCGGTGTTTGCGCAGCGCGTACGTCACGTACATCTGGTCGGCACCTAGGTCTGGCCAACGATGGTAGTACACCATCAAATGGCCGAGACGCTCGGGCACCATGTTCTCCATGATGTAGTACGAAATCTCGGGCGCCTTGTCATCCTCGGTGAGGAAGCCCTGCACGTCGTAACGCTCGTAGTCGATCTTGTCGAAGTACCTTTTCTCGTCTTCGCGAATGTCGGCGTAGTCACCAAAGTACTGCAGCGGCGCGGTGACGATGAGCTTGTCGAACTCCTCGACTTTGCCGTTCACCGTGATAAAGACTTTGCCGTCTTTGCGCTCAACCTTCGTGATATCGGAATTGAGAAGGGCAGGATGCTTGATTGCGTCGTTAAGATGCTCCCAGATGCTTTGCGTACCATCTTTCCAGGTCCATAGATTCACCTTCACGAAGTTCATCGTGGTCTGGAAATCGAGGTACTTCAGCACGTAGGCAGCGGGTATTTCGTCGAAATACCCATAACCGAATGAAGTGAACGGCCCAATCCAAACGTCTTGCACGAGCTCGACGCCGTTCTTCTCGCAGAAATCCTTGAACGGAAGCGCCAGATCCTTCAGGTTTTCGTTGACGCCTTCTATCTTCTCGCGACCAGGCGTGACCGCGTAACCATCGTAACGGCCCTGGGCAACACCGCGATGACCGTTGATGTCGTAACCCTTGTACTTCGTCTGCAGCAACTCGCCGAACTTCTTGATCTGGCTCTTCATGCGAAGCAGACGCGGGGCGCTTAAGGGATGCTTCTTCGGATCGAAGGGATCAACGACGTTGCCCTTGAGATCTTTGTAGTTGCGATTCAGGCGCGGACCATCATGTGTGATGCCGCAAAACTCTTCGACGTCATGCACGGCATAATACGAAGGCACGCCCATGATGGCGCCGAGTTCGTAGCGACGGCCCTTGTACTCGGGCGAATGGCACTTGCCGCCAACCCAGCCGTTACGCTCGTAAATGGTGTAGTTCTCGTACCCAGCTTGCTCAAGATACATACCGGCAGAAAGCCCTGCTGGGCCACCACCGATGATTGCGATCCGCACGTTCTTATCCATCTGCTGTCCTTTCTCTATCTTCGCGATGAGTCGCACGTCTGCCTTGCAACTCATTTTCTAAATGCGGCTTATTTAAGCGCCGCGAGCTCTTCTTCAAGCGCCTTGATCTTTGCATCTGCAGCAGCCTGTTGCTTGGCGACCTGCTGCTTGATCTCTTCGATAGCGCGGGGGATACGATCTTTGTAGTAGTCGTAATCGACATCCCACGGACCTTCGACAGGCGGCCAAGCTGGGTCGGCCATCTTGGCAGGGCGCACCTCTTCGATGGCGGGCGCTTCGCGACCATCGCGCACGTGTGTGCAATCAGTCTGATCCTGGATTTCATCGGGCACATGGTGGTATGGGCCAAAGATTTTGCGATACAACTTCACGTGCCTGTGAACGGGCATCGTGCCTTCGGCACACTTCTTGGTGTATTCCATCTGCCAACGTTGCATAGCGGTGCCGCACTGCAGGATGGCACGCTTCAGGGCAAAACGGGTGACAGCATCCTTGGTGCCG
>CACZSV010000151.1 GCA_902783925.1 uncultured Coriobacteriaceae bacterium | reverse complement strand
TTCTCGTCATCGCCCCCATTATCGGTTGCCTGCTCGCCGGGCTTGACCGCAAGATATCGGCGGGAATGCAGGGTCGTGTGGGTCCAAAGGTTCGTCAACCGTGGTGGGATTTCCGCAAGCTGCTGGCAAAAGAGGACGCCACGGTTAACGGTGCGCAAGATCTCTACATCTGGCTTTACCTCATCTTTATCGTTATCGCAGGCATGGCATTTTTCTCCGGTGCCAACTTCCTGCTCTGTGTCTTTATTCAGACGCTCGGAGCGCTCTTCTTCGTGCTCGCTGCGTATTCGTCTCGCTCTCCGTATTCCGAAATCGGTGCTGAGCGCGAAATGGTTCAGGTCATGAGCTACGAACCTATGGTGCTCCTTGTGGCTATCGGGATGTATATGGCTACGGGCAGCTTCAGCGTCAAGGAACTCCTGGTCATGGATATGCCGCTAATCTGCTTTTTGCCGCTCATCTTTATAGGCTTCGTTTTTATCTTGACAATTAAACTTCGCAAGTCCCCGTTCGACATCTCCATGGCGCAGCATGCTCATCAGGAACTTGTCCGCGGTGTCGTCACCGAGTTTTCCGGTCGCACGCTCGCGCTTGTCGAGCTTTCTCATTGGTACGAGACCGTACTTTTCATGGGCTGGACCGGCATGTTCATCGTCTGGGCCGGCGGCTGGATAGCTCTTATCGTCACGCTCGTCGTGATCGTGCTCGTCTGGTTTCTCGAGATTTGGATCGACAATAACTTCGCCCGCGTCAAATGGGAGACTATGCTAAAAAGCGCATGGTGGGTCGCGCTTATAAGCGGTTCCATCAACATCATCTATCTGCTCTTCATCTAAGGATGTGCGTCAATGTCTTATGTAAGCAAATCACCCTGGATCATTCACTACGACGGATCAAGTTGTAATGGCTGCGATATCGAGGTGCTCGCGGCGCTGACACCGCTCTACGATGCCGAGCGTTTTGGTGTGGTCAATACCGGCAACCCCAAGCACGCCGATATCTTCGTTGTGACAGGCGGCGTAAACGAACAGAACGCACCCGTTATCAAGCAGATCTACGATCAGATGCTCGAGCCCAAGGTCGTCGTTGCGTGCGGTGCATGCGCATGTGGTGGAGGCGTGTATCAGACCTGCTATAACGTACTGGGAGGAACGGATTCGGTCATACCCGTCGATGCCTATGTTCCCGGCTGCGCAGTCAGACCTGAATCCATAATCGACGCCGTTGTTGCCGGTGTCGGCATACTCGAAGAAAAAGCCAAGGCCATGAAGATGAATCCCGCACATAAAGACCGCAGCGAATCAGATGCTGCAAGCGGCGCTCACGTTCCTGTGGCGCAAGTCGACGATGTACCCGGTGCTTCGGGTGCAGGTGTAGAGTAGGAGGGGAGCATGAGGAGATTTCAAAACCCGAGTTTCGAGTATGTGGGCCTCGAGGACCTCGCCGAAACCGTTGCAGATTTCAAGCAGCGCGATTTCAAGTTCGTCCAGATTTGCGCAACCGCGCTCGATGAATCCTGCGATGTCCTGTATGCGTTTGTCGACCCCGAGACGACTGATGGATCGATGACCGGCATTATGGTTAACGTTCCCGACGGCGTGCATGTTCCCTCAATCACCGAATGGTATCCAGCTGCATTCGTCTTCGAAAATGAGACCCATGACCTTTTTGGCATACAGATAGACGGCATAAACATTGACTTCGGCGGAGAGTTCTATCAGGTTTCCATGACGTTTCCGATGAACCCACGTGCAGCCGAACTCGAGCAAAGCGCACGCGTCGCAGATGCCCAAGAAGAGGGGACAGACAATGAGTAAACGCACCGTCATTCCGTTTGGCCCCCAGCACCCCGTGCTTCCCGAACCCGTCCACCTTGACCTTGTGCTCGAAGACGAGCGTGTCGTCAATGCCATCCCGCGCATCGGCTATGTTCACCGTGGTCTTGAAAAGCTCGTCGAGAAGCGCGACTATACTCAATTCGTATACGTCACCGAGCGTATTTGCGGCATTTGCTCATTTGGCCATTCTCTCGGGTATTCGCAATGCATTGAACAGCTTATGGGGATCGAGATTACCGACCGCGCTGAGTACCTGCGCGTCATCTTCCACGAGCTTTCGCGAATCCACAGCCACTTACTGTGGCTCGGTCTGCTCGCCGATGGCTTCGGGTTCGAAGCTTTGTTCATGCATGCATGGCGTCTGCGCGAACAGGTGCTCGACATTTTCGAGGAATGCACGGGCGGGCGCGTTATCTTTTCAGCTTGCGATGTCGGTGGCTTCAGGCAAGAGGTATCGAATGAGACGCTTAAGGGCATCGTTATCGTACTCGAACGTCTCCGTGAAGAATATCGCACGATTGCTAAAACCCTTCTCGACGATAGCTCGGTGAAAAGCCGTATGGTCGGCGTCGGGTATCTCTCACATGAGCAGGCGAAAGAGTATTCGATGGTCGGTCCTTTCGCGCGTGCCTCCGGGCTCGAAGTCGATGAGCGTCTCTTAGGCGTGGGTGCATATGGCGAGCTTTCCTCGTTCGAACCCATCCTCTCCGACCAAGGTGACTGCTATGCACGCTGCGACGTGCGCGTCAAAGAGGTCCTTCAGTCGATAGATATCATCAACGAGCTCGTTGCAAAGATTCCCGAAGGCGATGTCATGGTTCCCGTCAAAGGAAGCCCCGAGAAAGACGCCGAGACGATGATGACGCTCGAGCAGCCACGAGGCCAGGCGTTTTATTACGCAAAGGGAAACGGATCCAAATTCCTGGCGCGCATGCGTATTCGAACGCCGACGAGCCAGAATATCGCGGGCATGGTCGCCGCGCTTTCAGGAGCTGAGCTTGCCGATGTCCCGATGGTCATTCTGACGATTGATCCCTGCATTAGCTGCACGGAAAGGTAGGGGAGATGGGTGTATTCAAATTAGGCGGCATGACGCTCAAAAGCCTCTTCAAGAAAGCGCCCACACGCCGTTATCCATATGAGAAACGCGAGCCGTTCGAGCGTACGCGCGGTCAGATCGACATGATCGACATCCACGATTGCATTTTCTGCGGGTTGTGCCAACGCAAGTGCCCTGCCGACAGCATTGTTGTAGACCGCAACGAATCACGATGGGAATATTTCCCGTATAAGTGTGTCGCATGCGATTCATGCGTACGTTCCTGCCCCAAGCACGATTTGAAAATGATGCAGGAACGCCCTTCTATCACGACGAATGCCAAAGAATCGCGTGTGTACGAGCTCACGCCGGAAGAAAAGGAAGAGAAGGCCCGCCGCGAGGCCGAGAAAAAAGCACAAGCTGCTGCAAAAGCAGCGGCGGCGAAAGCCGCGAAGGAGGCACGGGCGAAAGAAGACGTACCAGAATCGTGATGCCCCTCAGATTGCCTCAAGTAATGATAGGATAGTCGCGTACGTAATTGCGCTTGCATGCGCTCTCATACTCCAGCCTTGATTCGGCGCGTATGGGAGCGCGTATGTATGCGTTCATGATGGATGTAACCTAAGGTCTGATCGATAGAATGGCTGATACCGAATCAACAAACGATGAAGAGGTGCTCGACAAGGTGCTGACCGCGCCCAATGTCATCACGCTCGTGCGTCTGCTCTTGCTACCGCTTTTTGTCTGGCTTCTCTTTTTCACGCCATATAGGTTCGCCGCGTTGGTCGTTTTCGCAATTGCCGCCTCCACAGACTGGGTCGACGGCCAGGTCGCACGGCGGACCCATCAAGTATCTAAGCTTGGAAAGCTTTTCGATCCGTTTGTCGATCGACTCCTCATTGCCGTTGGTGTTGTGTCTGTATTTCTGCTCGGGGATTTGCCCCTTTGGATTCTCATCTTCCTCATTGTGCGTGACTGTCTTTTGCTGTTAGGCGGCAAATATCTGCTTTCGACAGTTGGAGAGGTCCCGCCCGTTGTTTATGTCGGTAAATTCGCCACCGCATTTCTCATGTTCGGGTTCTGTTTTCTACTGCTCGGCATGCCACAAGTCCCCGGGCTCGGCATCGAAGGAGCACCCGCATGGCTTCCGGGTTTTGGAAGCGAGCCGGCACAGCTTGGCATCTGGTTTATCTACGCTGGCATTATTTGTTCGGTTATCGCCTTTTGCATCTATGCTGTACGCGGGGCACAGATGCTGCGAGCCCGTAGGGGCGCGCTTTAGCGCGCCCGGTCCCGCGGGACGACGGCTATCGCGCGGGGGCTGTAGCCCGCACCCTGCAGACAAACCCTCCGAGATAATTGCCTTCTGGGTTAAGCTACAAGAAATACCTGAGAAATCTCCAGAATACCCCTTGTGAAAAGACCTCGTTTCTTGCATTAGATGACAGCTTGTAAAAAATCGATGCTGTTTCTCTTCTGTCGGTGTTTTTGCGGGTAGATGGTGGTATTCTTCATGGTTACGTATGTTGTAACGAAGGGCATCATAAGAGCACGTGACACGAGAGAACGAAAACAAGAATACAGGGCAGCGCAAGAGCACGTCCCATACTTCGAATGGGAAAAGGCCGACGACGCGAAAGGCGCCTAAATCGACATCTGCTTCGAAACGCAACTCGAACCCGAACTCTCGGTCGTCTAGCTCGAAGAACAACGGTGAGATTGCCCCTCAGCTCAGCTCCAAGAAGTTTTCACTTGCATCCAAAAATGCAGCTCAGGCCGAAAAGGGCAGGCTTTCATATACGCGTTCCGCCACCGCTTCGACCAAAATGACGAAATCGACCTCTAAACGCGCGGGAACCTCTTCTGCAAAGCGCGTTTCAGGTACGACCCACGCCAACGCTCGCACGTATCAGATATCGGCGTCTAGAAGGGCGACGGCAAGCACAACGAGAGCTTCGCGCACGACCTCGAGAAACGTCTCCTCGTCTGCAAGCAAACAACCGCATACCCGGAACAAAAAGAGCTCGAACGCGTTTGTTAATCTCGTGAGCGCTCATCCGCGCATCATGGTACCCCTGATCGTCATCGTCGTTATTGTGCTCGGGTACTGTGCTATAGATATCGGCTCTTCGTTTGGCAGAATTCATCCTGGCGTACGTGTGCAAGGCGTTGACGTCGGGGGCATGACACGCAAAGATGCATCGGCGAAGCTCGTCGATACACTCAACCCGAAAATTCAGGAAACGCGTATCACCTTATACGAGAACAATTCCATAGCGACAGCTGATGGAGCGGGAACGAAATCGGATGCTTCAGCAGAGGCGGGGTATATCGAAGAGACTGCCGGGGCGGATGTAAACGGAGACGGCGTAACCGATAAATGGACAATTACTGCAGATACGATCGGCGCTTACATCAACGGCGATGAGCTTGCAGGGCAGGCGTACGCGGTTGGTCGCGAGGGAAACATCGTTGCAGATAGATTCGGCGCCTGGTTTGGAGGAAAGGACCTCGAGGCGAATGTTTCCGTGAGCGATGAGCGCTATAACGCCCTGGTCTCTGAAATCAACGGCATCATCGGTGACCCCATTGTCGATAGCAATATCTCCGTTGAAAACGGCGTCGCCTCCGTGATACCGGGAACCGACGGTCTTTCGGTAGATAAAAACCAGTTCATATCGAATTATTCACAGGCGGCGTTCAAGACAAGCGGGAACTACTGCATCATCCCGATGAAAATTGACAAGATGCACATTACCGCCGGTACGGCAAAGAAGCTCGCCGACTACACGACACAGGCCATTGCACAGGATGTGACGATTACCTATAACACGAGCTCTTGGACGCTTACTAAAAACGAGCTTGGCAATCTTTTAAGCACGAGCGTTCTGGAGCCGAATACGCTTTTAGTGTTTGGCAATGGGACACAGAAGGTCGAACCGGTCACGGACGAGACGGTTCCTATCTACGATGTTTCAGCTGGCACGGACAGCCAATCTGGCTACGTGCTTCAGTCGTATATAGACCAGGCAAAGATGGACGCCTACCTCGTCGAGATTCTAGGAGATGCCGCAATGGGAGGCGCAGTTGATGCATCCTTCGATACGAGCTCGGGAGCAGTCGTCATTGTCGATAGCATCGAAGGCCATGGACCCGACCGGGCTGCTGCGGCACTTGCTGCCCAAGACCTTATCTTTGGAACGCAGGACGGTACGCTCTCAAATCGAACGATTTCCCTTGTCGACACGACAATTCAACCACATTTCACCACCGAGATGGCTCGCAGCATGGGAATTACCGAGCGCCTTGCGACATGGACGATTCCGCTCTCTGGAACATCTGAGCGCATTGGGAACATACGCCTGCTCTGCGATCTCATCAATAACTCGCTCGTCGCCCCAGGCGCAACCTGGTCGTTTAATGGCACGACTGGCGAGCGAACGGCAGAAAAAGGCTTCCAGACCGCTCCGGTTATCATCAATGGCAAGCACGAAGACCAGCTTGGCGGCGGCATCTGTCAGGTAGCGACCTGCGTCTTTAACTGTGCGTGCTTCTCAGGACTTGATATCGACAAGCGCACCAACCATGATTTCTATATCGAATCCTACGATGAGGACGGTTTTGCTGATGCGACGGTATCCTGGGAGACGCCTGATCTCGTGTGGACCAACGATATGAATACCTACATCCTCATCACCGCCGATGCGTACGGAGACGATGTCGTTGTTTCGTTCTGGGGTACGAAAGACGGACGTACTGTAGATTGCCAGCGAGGACAGTGGAAAGATGGCGACAAATACAAGACTGTCCACGAAACGGACGCCTCGCTCCCCGCCGGAACCTCGAAGAAAATTCAATCAGGCCAAGATGGCAGAAGCATAGATATTCGATACCTGTGTACCGCAGCCAATGGAACGGTGCTGCATGATGTAACCTTCCATTCGAACTACTCCCCGCAAAACGAAATCATTGCCGACGGCCCCGCAGTCTCACAAGCTGCGCCAAGCGCAGATGCTACAACTCCGTCTGCGCCTGCGGAGGCGAGTGCACCATAGAATTTGACAACGCGGAAAGGTGTTCTGCTTACACATCGTGAGAGCAGAAAACGGGATGACCTTCCTCGATTATAAGAGATGGACAGGAAACAGAAAGAAGGGTGATATGGCGTATCAAGACGAGATAACCCATATGAACCGCGACGAGTTGGAAGAACTCCAGCTCGAGCGCCTCAAGCAAACCGCTATCACATGTTACGAGAACATCCCGTTTTATAAGGAATCCTTCGACAAAGTCGCCTTCGACCCTTATACGGTCGAGACCCTCGAGGACATCCGCAAGGCACCGTTTACCACAAAGCAGGATATGCGCGACTCGTATCCGTATGGTCTGTTTGCCGTCCCACGCGAAGACGTGAAGGAAATCCACATGTCGAGCGGGACGACGGGTATTGCAACGGTTTCCGGTTATACGGAAAACGATATTCATGCATGGGGAGATTGCTTTGCACGTGGTTTAGGCTATGCAGGCACTGGAAAAGACGACGTCGTGCACGTATGTTACGGCTATGGTCTGTTCACCGGCGGACTTGGAGCGCATTACGGCGGACTTGCAGTTGGCGCCGAGACCATCCCCATGTCAGCGGGCAACACGAAGCGTCAGATAAAGGTGCTGCAGTCCATGGGTTCCACCGTCTTATGCTGCACCCCAAGCTACGCCATGCATATTGCGGATACGGCTATCGAGATGGGTCTCGACCCGAAAAAGGCGTTCACGCTCAAATCCGGTATTCACGGTGCGGAAGCGTTTTCGGATCAATTCCGCGAGAATCTGGAAGACAAGCTCGGCTATAAAGTCTTCGACGTCTACGGCTTGACTGAGGTCATGGGTCCCGGCGTTGCCATGGAATGTGACAGGCAGGCAGGGCTGCATGTTGCTGAAGACCATTTCTTCATCGAAGTGCTCGATGTGGAGACGCACGAGCCAGTACCCGACGGCGAATGGGGAGAGCTCGTCATCACGACGCTCACCAAGGAAGCATCTCCCGTTATTCGCTACCGTACGCGCGACATCACGCGCATTATGCCGGAAACCTGTGCATGTGGCAGAACCCACAGGCGTATTGACCGCCTCCATGGACGCACGGACGACATGATGATAATTCGCGGTGTCAATGTGTTCCCAAGCCAGATCGAAGATGTCTGCACAGCATTTCCCGAAATCGCCGACTGGTACCAGATTGAGCTTTCCCGTGAAGGCGGACTCGACATCGCAACACTCAAGATCGAAATCAAGCCTGATTTTCCCATTGACGAGATTCGCAAGATCGAAGCGCTCCAGAAGCGTTTGCAACAGGCTCTCAAAGACGAGCTTGCCATCAAGATCGGCATCAAGGTAGTCGAGCCGCATACAATTCAGCGCTCGGAGGGCAAAGCCGTCCGCGTTGTCGATTTGCGCGACTAGGAGGAGATACAATGATTGACCAACTCACTGTCTTTCTCGAAAACACCAAAGGCCGCCTTACCGCGATGTGCCGGGCTCTTGGCCAAGCCGATGTACAGATGCACGCTCTCGCGCTCGCAGATACAACCGACTATGGAGTTGCCCGCATCATTTGCGATGATCCGCGCGGCGCCGCCCAAGCACTCGCCGATGCCGGCTTTGCAGCGAATATCACCAAAGTTGTCGCTGTCGAGGTGCCGCATGTTCCAGGCGGTCTGGCAGATGTACTTGAGTGCCTCGAGAAAGCCAATGTCAATGTCGAATATTGCTACTGTTTCGTCGATGCGGAAAAGGGCGCGACAGTCGCTTTCAAAGTTGACGAATCCGCTATCGAGTATCTTGAGCAGGCAGGGTTTACCGTTCTGCATCCCAAAGACCTCTATAAGGCATGAGATTGGTTCACTTTGATTGATTCATATACATATTCGCAAAACGCGATCAACCGCAGGCAGGCCGAGCAAGTAAATCATATGCGCGCGCATAACCTTTTGTTCGGCTATCTCGCGTTTACGCTATGCATATTGTGCATGTTCGCACTTCCGCTGCAAGCGCATGCCGTCATTTATGGCAACGACATCGTCGGCACCACCACGGTTAATGACCGCGGCCTCAACATCACCGAGGCACCCGCAATCGAGGCGACAAACGGCATACTGGTCGACAAAGATGGTAATGTGCTCTGGTCACGCGCATGCGATGAACAGGCGGCGATGGCCTCTATCACCAAGACCATGACGGCTATAGTCGCACTCGAAAACGGCAATCTCGACGATGTCTACACCGTTTCTTCTCATGCTGCATCTGTCGGGGAGTCAAGCGCCGGGCTCGTCGCCGGCCAGAAGGTCTCTCTTTACGATCTTTTGCAGGGATTGCTCATCCATTCGGGCAACGATGCGTCCATGGCGATTGCCGAAGGAATTGCGGGAAGCGAGAGCGCCTTTGTCGATATGATGAACGCTAAGGCAAAGCAAATGGGCCTCGCCAACACCCATTTCGAGAACCCGCACGGTCTCGACGCTGATAACCACTATTCGAGCGCGGCGGATATCAGCGTCATCATTCGCTACGGCATGCGAGACGATACATTCAGGCAGATCGTAGGCGAAAAGACATGCACGCTGACGCTCAATGGCGAATCACGTGAATTGATGACCACGAATGCACTACTCGCGACTTGGGATCCCTGCATCGGCATCAAGACAGGTTACACGAGCAAAGCCGGGCAATGCCTTTCTGCAGCGGCCAGCAAAGACGGTGTTGAGCTGTACGCCGTCGTCCTCAACTGCCCAGACGAGGTGCAGCGTTTTATCGATGCCTACAAACTTCTTGACTGGGGGTTCACGCACTACCGTTCGTATTCGCTTGCGACATCTGACCAGGTGCTCGTCGACGCTCCGATGAGCGGCTATCTCGATAGAACAGTCAAAGCGGGCGTTGCAGAAGACGTTAGCGGAATGGTGCTTGATTTTAATGGCGACATCTCAATCGATGTGCGTATATCGGATCTGCCGGATGGCGTGGCAACGGGCGACACCGTCGGGACGATAACATGGCGCCAGGGAGAAACAGTCGTCGCCTATGCGCCGCTAGTCGCTAAAGAGAGCGTGTGGGGCCCCGGGCCTCTGACCTCGCTTATCACATCGTTTGTCCGCTGCATCGGCGTCATCACGGGGGATCAATGCGTGGCCAAGGGCAACGTCTACGCACAGACCGTCTCTGTAGAACGAGTTGTCAGCACAGCAGGCCAGGGAATGGATACCCCTCTCGAAAAAGAAATACGCGCATATGTCGCCGCATATAACGAAGCATCATATGGAATGTGATTGCTGTACCCATTCAGAAAGGAACGCATCGTGGATAACCCAAAACTATCTTGCCCCATTTGCAGCGAGCCCATTGAAGTGGGAGAGACCAAGTGCCCACGTTGCGGGTTCAAGCTCATTGGGGTTACGCAGGCATTCGATCCGATCATGGTTGCCCAGGCGGTCGAGCAAAGAGAGGAAAACCCCGGTAAACCAGCCCTTGAGGTTGTTTCTGGCCCGTATACGGGGGAGAGCTTCATGCTCGACGAAGGGACCTTCACTCTTGGCCGCGATCCCAAATGCGATATCTTCTTGAGCAACATGACGGTTTCGCGCCATCACTCGACCATCGTCATAGACGGCTCCGAGGCAAAGATCTCCGATGCCGGATCCACCAACGGTACCTGGGTGGACGGTCAGGTTGTCGACGAAGCTCCGCTGGTTGCAGGCACGCGCGTGCAAATCGGAACCTTCGATATGATCTTCAAACGAATCAAGTAAGCCATAGCAACACGTGCATTATCCATGCAAGCCGTGCTATATCGAACCGCGTGAATCGAGGAAGCAGTGCCAATTACAGATTTTCTACGCCATAACTCCGCAGCCTACGGCAATGAGGTCGCACTCGTCGAAGTCAACCCGGAAGTGCTTGAGAGAAAGCATGTTACATGGCGCGATTACGATCTCATCGAGACGACAGATCCCGAGCCCTATAGACGCGAGATAACCTGGAGCGTTTTCGATGAGAAGTCGAATCGCTTCGCCAACCTGCTGCTTTCACGTGGAGTGAAAAAAGGCGATAAAGTCGCGATACTGCTCATGAACTGTCTCGAATGGCTGCCCATCTACTTTGGCGTGCTCAAGAGCGGCGCCACAGTTGTTCCCCTCAACTTCCGCTACACGAGCGAGGAAATTGAATACTGCATCAACCAGGCAGATGTCGACATACTCGTCTTCGGGCCCCAATTCACGGGTCGCGTTGAAGAGATTGTTCCATCCATCAGCTCCGGCAGGCTCATGTTCTACGTTGGCGAAGACTGCCCGACCTTCGCGGAGAATTACCGCGAGCTCACGGCTAATTGTTCGAGCGTCGACCCCATGATCCCGCTTTCCGAAGACGAAGACGCTGCCATCTACTTCTCAAGCGGAACAACCGGATTTCCCAAGGCGATACTCCACCATCATCGCAGCCTGACGCAATCTGCGGAGATGGAGCAGAACCATCATGGGCAAACGCACGGCGATGCCTTCTTGTGCATTCCTCCGCTCTACCATACCGGGGCGAAGATGCATTGGTTCGGCAGCCTTATATCTGGTTCCAAGGCCGTCTTGTTGCGTGGCGTTACACCCCAGAGCATCTTCGACACTATCTCGAACGAGAAGTGCACCATTGTCTGGCTTCTCGTACCCTGGGTGCAAGACATTCTGCTCGCCATAGAAGAAGGTAAAGTCAAGCTTGAAGATTACGAGCTCGAACAGTGGCGTCTCATGCATATCGGAGCTCAGCCGGTGCCCAAGAGCCTCATCAGGCGCTGGAAAGAACTCTTTCCCCATCATGATTACGACACCAATTATGGACTCTCGGAAT
Organism: uncultured Coriobacteriaceae bacterium; assembly: GCA_902783925.1. Taxonomy (GTDB): domain Bacteria; phylum Actinomycetota; class Coriobacteriia; order Coriobacteriales; family QAMH01; genus QAMH01. The sequence goes on along the minus strand of CACZSV010000151.1, from coordinate 6,064 downwards.
CCACCGGCCCCGGCTGTGTCCACCTTGGCATCGAAAATGTCGACCATGTCGGTGCAATTGGCGTACCGGGATATCGTTGGGTTGCAAAGATATGCGATGAACAAGGCGCAGAGGTCGAAGACGGCGAGGTAGGCGAGCTTTGGGTCAAAGGCCCGGGAATTATGACCTGCTACTACAACAATCCCGAGGCGACCATGGAGACATTGCACAACGGATGGCTTCTCACGGGAGATATGGCTCGCAAGGACGACGACGGGTTTATCTGGCTCGTTGATAGGAAGAAAGATGTCGTTATCAGCGGAGGCGAGAACATATACCCCGTACAAATCGAGGACTTTCTCTCCGCGCATCCGGATATCAAGGATGTCGCGGTAATTGGGCTTCCCGATACGCGTCTGGGAGAAATTGCCACGGCGATTATCGAGCTCAAGCCCGAAGCACAAACCACGCAGGCGGATATCGACGCGTTTTGCACCAAACTTCCACGCTACAAGCGGCCGCGTAAGATCATCTTTGCCGATGTCCCACGCAATGCAACAGGCAAAATCGAAAAGCCTAAGCTGCGCGAGAAATACGGTGCGACGAATATCGTTGAATTCGAAAACGAGGCTTAAGGGCTTCTTGGAAGGGGAATGAGTATGAGACGGCTTCTTTCTGGAAACGAGGCCATTGCGCAAGGTGCCTGGGAGGCAGGTGTACACATCGGGGTCGGGTATCCCGGCACGCCGTCAACGGAAACGCTCGAGAATCTCTCGAAGCACGACGAAGTCTATTGCGAATGGGCTCCCAACGAGAAAGTCGCGCTCGAAGTTGCTGCCGGTGCTTCTATGGGTGGCGCGAGAAGCCTCGTAACCATGAAGCATGTGGGCGTCAATGTCGCGGCAGATCCGCTCATGTCCGTATGCAATACGGGTGTGAACGGCGGGCTTGTCGTTCTGGCTGCCGACGACCCATCCATGTTCTCTTCTCAAAACGAGCAGGATTCGCGCAACTACGCTGCTTTCGCGCGAATTCCCATGCTTGAGCCTGCAGATTCTCAAGAAGCGTTCGACTTTGTTCAGCGCGCCTTCGAAATCTCCGAAGAATTCGATTGCCCGGTCATGGTACGCGAGTCCATGCGCATAGCTCACACCAAGACACTTGTCGAAACAGGCGAATCCCACAACGACCAGCCGCTGCGCAGCTTCGAGCCCGACCCGGCAAAATACGTCATGATGCCCGGCTTTGCCCGTCAGCGCAGGCTTTTCGTAAACGATCGTACGCGTAAGCTCGTTGAATTTGCCGAAAACAGCGGGCTGAACCGCGTTGAGATGCGCGATACGTCGATCGGTGTTATCGCAAGTGGCGCCGTGTATCAGCACGTCCGCGAGGCGCTACCCAATGCAAGCACCTATAAGCTCGGTCTTTCGTGGCCGTTTGCACCTCAATCGTTGCGGGCTTTTGCCAACAGCGTCGACAAGCTCTATATCGTCGAAGAAGCGTGCGATTACTTTGCCGAGCATATACATGCCCTCGGCATACGAAGCGATGCGTTTCCCGGGATAGCGTTGCCCGAAGAAGGCGAGCTTACTCCCGCTCTCATCAAACGCGCCTTTTCCATCGCCGCGCCGTATGCCTTTACGGCAGCAGATGACCTGCCGCCCCGTCCACCATCGCTTTGCGCCGGCTGTCCGCATCGTCTGGTATTTGTGACCTTGCGCAATATGAAAGCGGTCGTTACCGGCGATATCGGTTGCTACACGCTTGGAGCTACTCCGCCACTCGGAGCCGTGCATTCCACCGTGGATATGGGCGCTTCGCTTTCCATGGCGCACGGCATGGAGCTCGCGCACGTGCAAGAACGCACAAACCGGCCCGTCGTAGGTGTGATTGGCGATAGCACCTTTGCGCACTCCGGCATTACGAGCTTGCTCGGCACTGTGTACAACGGCGGCAGTGGCACGCTGTGTATACTCGACAACAGAACGACAGCCATGACCGGCTGTCAGGGCAACCCATGCAACGGTGTCACCTTGAAAGAACAGGCACGCGGCCTCAGCCCCCTTGATGTCCCCGCGGGAAAACCGCTCGATATCGAAGGGCTGTGCAAGGCGCTTGGCGTCGATGACGTCGTAAGCGTCGATTCGCAAGACCTCGCCGCCGTGAAAGAAGCGCTGAAAAACGCCACCGATTCTTCTGACACGCTATCGGTTATCGTGTTCCATAGTCCATGCAGGCTTATCGACCGCACGCGCAAGTCAGCGCCGGAAATCAAGAATTGCCGCGCGTGCGGAATGTGCATCAAGCTCGGATGCCCGGCTATCGAAAAAGGTGACGATGGAAAGGCGTATATCGATTTCACGCAGTGCGTCGGCTGCGGGCAATGTGCACAGGTATGTCCATTTGGCTGCATCGAATCGAAAGGGGAGTAACCATGAGCAACGAGACTCAGACGATGACTGTGCTCCTCGTGGGCGTTGGGGGGCAGGGGACCATCCTTGCCGGTGATCTGCTTGCAAAGACCGCTGCAGCCAGCGGATACGATGTCAAGATTTCCGAAATCCATGGCATGAGCCAACGTGGCGGTTCCGTGAGCACGGTCGTGCGCTTTGGCGAACACGTCGCATCAATGATCTGCGATGAGGGCTGCGCGGACGTCATCGTGAGCTTCGAGGCAATCGAGGCGCTTCGTGCACAGCAGTACCTCAAACGAGATTGTGGGCGTCTCTTCGTCAATGACGAAGCCATTTCTCCCGTGAGCGTCGCAATTGGCAATGCCACGATGCCCGGTGACGTGTCGGCTCGTCTCGAAGAACTCGGTGCAGTCCGTATCCCCGCAGGGCACATCGCCCGTTCGGCTAACAGCCCTAAATCGACGAACGTCGTTCTCATGGGCGCCTTGAGCACTGCTCTACCTTTCGAAGACGAGGTATGGCGCAAGATTATCTCCAAACGCGTACCCCCCAAGACCGTCGATGCGAATCTCGCAGCTTTTGATGCGGGCAAACAGAGCGCACGTGCGTAGCACGATTCACACAGCAATCGCGGCAGCTTTTGTCAGCGTCTTGCTCGGCATGTGCTGCCTATTTCTCTGCGCATGTTTTGGCATACCCCAATCTCCAATCGTTGCTGCCCGCGTAGATGGCCAAGAGATCTATGAAGACGAGGTGACCGCTTACATCGAGGGTTTTCGCATCAAGAACCCCGAATACGAGACTGACACCGGCTGGGCTGAATTTCTCAAATCGAATGGATACACCTCCGAGACTATGCGCAAGTACGTACTCGATACGGTATTCATTCCCAAAACGCTCATCCGACGCGAATGTGAATCGCGTAACATCAAGATCATAGACGCTGAGCTCGATACGGTTATTCAAGAGGAGAAGAACTATTACGAGCAGCGATACGGCGAAAACTCCTGGGATAGCGTTCTTGCTTCCTATGGCTACGATGAGGATTCGTGGAGAGAAAACGAACGCGACCGGCTCTTAGAAGAGCAACTTGCTCAGACCGTCATAACGGACGCTCAGCCCACACAAGGCGAGATTCAAGCGCTTGCCAATCAGACGGCGTCGAATTACAACGGCAAAAGCTCCTATTACATCGAATTCGACACCGAGCAGGCGGCTGCCGAAGCGCGCAGCAGGATCGCTATAGGAGATTCTGCGACGAGCCTCGAGGCGTTCTCGACGCAAGGAACACCAGTTTACGCTGGCTGGAACTCGCTTACCTCGAGCAGGGATGCGATGTCAACCGAGTATATCCAAACGCTCAATTCGCTCGAGCTGAACCATGTTTCCCAACCTGTTCAAGTTGGAGGAAAATGGCTCCTCATCTTTTGCAACGCCACGTTCAATGCGGGAAGTTCGGGAGAATCGGTTGCGCTCGATACGGTTCCGCCTGAAATATACGACCAGTTGGCAAGCGATGCCACGGATAACAAAACGGAAATGCTATTCGCTGAATGGCTCGATGATCTCATGCGAAGCTCGAACATCGTCTACGAGCCTATGCCCGAAGGTCTTCCGTATAGCGTTAACGTAACGCTTGCAGGCGAATAGCATTTCACGTCATGAGTCAGCTTCAACAGCACATAACGCCACGTGGGCGGTTTGCCCCGAGCCCAAGCGGCTATATGCATCTGGGAAACGCGTTTTCCGTCCTACTTTCATGGCTGAGCATTCGCAGCGCCAATGGAGAATTTCTGCTTCGCTTCGAAGACCTCGATGACCGTTGTTTGAAAAGCGAATATCGCGAATCCATCATTGAAGACCTGCACTGGATGGGTATCGATTGGGATGGCGAAGTCCTCGTGCAAAGCACCAGATCTGACGTATACGAAGCAGCCCTCAAGCGAATATCACGATGTGCGAACGTGTATCCGTGCTTTTGCACACGGGCAGACCTGCATGCCGCATCTGCTCCACATGCAAGCGACGGGACGCCGATATATGCAGGTACCTGCTATGGAATGAGCAAGATAGACGCCAGCGAGCATGCCAAGGCGAGAAATCCCTCCCTTAGGCTTCACGTGCCCGACACGTACATTTCATTTTGCGATGCGCATATGGGGCCATACGAGCAGAACCTGAAATACGAATGCGGTGATTTTGTCGTACGCCGCAGCGACGGTGTTTTTGCGTACCAGCTTGCCTGCGTTTGCGACGACATCGCCTCTGGCGTCACGCAAATCGTACGTGGAAGCGACCTGCTTTCTTCCACGCCGCGCCAGATGTATCTGTATGAGCTTCTGGGTGCCGAGGTTCCCGAATATTGCCACCACCCTTTGCTTATCGCACCTGATGGCAGACGCCTGTCCAAGCGAAACGCAGACTTGGAGATTCAACGCATCCGGAATCGAGGCACGTCGGCAGAGGAGCTTATTGGGGTACTCGCACACTATGCCGGACTCCTCGAGCAGACGCAGCCAGTCAAAGTTAGCGAGCTTATCGAGGGGTTTTCGTGGGAAAAGGTTCCTCGTCACGAAATCGTCGTCCAGTGGACATGAAATAGCGAGCAGGGACTCACCCTGCTTCCAGCTCATTACGATTGCAGAATGGTTACCATTCTTTTTTAACACGTGTATGGCTTGTATTATTTCATCCACTCCACATTACTGATTAAAATTCGTATCGCCAAAATGGAGGATTCAAATGGATATTATCGAGGCAATTCAGGTGCGTCACTCTGTCCGCTCGTACATCGACAAGCCCATAGAGGGCGAAATCCTCGAAGCGCTCGAAAACGAAATTGCCGCATGCAACGAAGAGGGCAATCTGCATATCCAGCTTGTACGCGAGGAGCCCGAAGCGTTTGGAAGCGGCATTTTCAAGTACGGTTCTTTCAAAGGCGTGCGTAACTATCTGTGCTTTGTCGGACCAGACACCAAAGAGCTCTCGGAAAAGATCGGCTATTACGGAGAGCGCATTGTCTTGCTCGCACAGCAGCTCGGATTGAATACGTGCTGGGTCGCCCTCACCTTTAACAAACGTAAGACGCGCTACGAACTCGCAGAGGGCGAGAAACTCGTGCTCGTCGCCTCGATAGGCTATGGCGCAAACCAGGGAAGCGCCCATACGTCAAAACCCATATCGCGTGTGAGTTCCGCCCCCGAAGACGTTCCCAGTTGGTTTGAGCAGGGAGTTGCATCAGCGCTGCTTGCGCCGACTGCTATGAACCAGCAGAAGTTCCACTTTGAGTATGTGGCACCGTCCAATGGCGCAAAACCGCACGTGTGCGCAACCGCCGGGCGAGGTACTCAAGCTGATGTCGACTTGGGTATTGCGAAGTATCATTTCGAGGTTGTCGCAGGCAAAGATAACTTCGAATGGGCATAGAGGCTCGTAGCGTCAAAATGCCTGTATTTATGGAAACAGCAGTTTAATGGCGTGAATAATTCCTCTTGAACTTGGATTTGAGATTGGTATAATGCACTTCGCGTCTTCGAGATGCACCAGTACGGGGATATAGCTCAGCTGGGAGAGCGCATGACTGGCAGTCATGAGGTCAGGGGTTCGAACCCCCTTATCTCCACCACAAAAAAGCGCGGGTCAATCATATATATGGTTGACCCGTTTTTTTT
>CACZSV010000150.1 GCA_902783925.1 uncultured Coriobacteriaceae bacterium | reverse complement strand
GGCCGATTACATCGTAACTGGCCAGTGGTCTAAGAAAGCATTCCAAGAAGCACAGATTCTTGGCGACGCCAAGCTGCTCGCGAGCGGTGCAGATGACAATTTCTCGAAGATCCCCGACCTTTCCGATCTCGATGTTCGCGATGATGCCAGTTATGTGTACATTTGCGAAAACGAGACGGTGCACGGCAACAGAATCCGGCCGCTTCCGGACACCAAGGGCCATGTGCTTGTTGCCGACCAGAGCTCCATGTTCTTATCCGAACCGGTCGATGTAACACAATACGGTCTCATCCATGCAGGCGTGCAGAAGAATGTCGGTCCTTCTGGTGTGCAGATTGTCATCATCCGTGAAGACCTCATTCCAGAAGACCTGCCAGGCGTTCCCACCATGCTGCGCTTCAAGACGCAGGCGGACAAAGGCAGCCTGTACAACACGCCGCCGTGCTATGGAATCTACATTTGCGGGCTCGTGTTCAAGTGGATTAAGTCCCTTGGTGGTCTTGAGGTCATGAAAGAACGCAACGAGGCCAAGGCCAAGCTGCTCTACGACTTCCTCGATTCCAGCGAGCTCTTCAAGGGCACGGTCGCGCCAGAAGCGCGCTCGATTATGAACGTGCCCTTCGTGACTGGCGATGACGAAATGGACAAGAAATTCGTCGCGGCTGCAACGCAGGCCGGCCTTGCCAACATCAAGGGTCATCGCAGCGTTGGTGGTATGCGTGCAAGCATCTATAACGCCATGCCAATCGAAGGCGTACAGGCTCTTGTGAAGTTCATGGGCGAATTCGAGGCGCAAAATAAGTAGGGCAGCATTTTGTCTGAGCTCTCGAGCTGAGGAAGTAGTACAGAGTTGCAAGAGGGGCGAGCTTCGACTCGCCCCTTTTGCGTGCGCGTTGGCGGTTCGCTGAGTTGGCACGTCATTCCAACGCATCCGCGAAATTCAGCGCTCGTTCCTCGACAGAATCATCATACAAATATGTACCTTGTGAACGTGATGTGGAGTGAATGTGTGCGAAAACTCGCACTGCGCTCTCTTGCGCTAAAGTAAACGCCCCACAGCAAGAAAACAATGTTCAAACGAGGTAATGCATTGCTGCAGAAGACCCTAGACAAGAGCGTTGCTTACATACTCGCCATCAGTCTCGCGTTTGCAATGACGTGCGGATTCACGGCCGCAAGTTCGTATGCCGACGAAGAGACAGACTCTCTTGAGTCGCAGGTGAAAGCGAGTGCCGATGCATACAACGCTGCGCTTGCCAGACAAGAAGAGCTCGAAGCGAAAATCGTCGAGCTCGATGGAAAAATCGCCGAGCTTGAGCAGCTTTTGCCTGCGCAACAGCAGCGTTCAGACGAATGCGCACGCGCTCTCTACAAATACGAATATGATTCATCGAGCGTGGTGTTGATGTTGCTTGAGTCCAGGAGCATTACGGATATGCTTGCGACACTCGACCAATACACATGGGTGCTCGAGTACAACACGCAGCAAATTCAGCAGACTGCTCAGATGCAAAAGGAGCTTCGCGATTCCCGCGAGCAGATCAGTGACGATAAGGTGCAAGCGGATGCGGCAGCGGCAGAGGCGTATAGCTCTCTGCAAGAAGCCCAGGCAGCTCGCGAGGCTGCCGCGGCCCGTGCCGCTGCTGCACAGGCTGCAGAGCAAAAGGGCGTCGAGACGGCGCTGGCCGCCTCCAACCTTCCCGAAGAGGAAAAGGCAGCGATAATAGCTGCGCAAGAGGAAAGCGCTTCCACAACGAGCACGAACAACGTTGGTTGGGATTCCGACAAGCAGGCTTTTGTCAACGAGTGGGCACCGCGTATCGACGCGTACCTGTCTGGTTCGCCCACAGAGGGCACCGGCAAATACTATGCCGCCGCAGCATGGGACAATGGTGTTGACCCTCGCTGGGCTCCCGCAATTTCCTATGTTGAGAGCAGTCTTGGCGCCGCATGTTTCCGCTCTCACAACGCATGGGGCTATGGATCGAAGGGCTTTTCTTCCTGGGAAGAGGGCATTAATACCGTGGTTGGCGCATTGGGTAGCTCCATGTACGGAGGGTACCTGACCCATGAGGCAGCTGCGACGTACTGCCCGCCAACATCTGAGGAGTGGTACGCGAACTGCGCTGCCCAGATGGCGCAGATCTAGCTTTTCTGCGCCCAATACGTAATCAGCTATCATGGTGAGCCATGGAACTGGTCGTGACAATCATCCTCCTTGCGCTTGCGGGTGTGTGCGTGGGCGTGCTTTCTGGACTGCTCGGCATAGGCGGAGGTATCGTCATGGTGCCTCTTTTGCGTCTGGTCATAGGGCTCGACGCCTACATGGCTACAGCAACATCGCTCTTCGCGATCATCCCCACGTCGCTTTCCGGAGCAGTTCAGCACATTCGCAATGCAACAAGTGTTCCAAAGTTGGGAATCGTGCTTGGCATAGGGGGTGCCGTTACCTCCTCTCTTGGCGTATACCTTGCATCGATTTCTCCAGCATGGGCGATCATGCTCGTAACAGCACTCGTCATGGTGTATTCGGCATATTCCATGCTCCGCAAAGCGCTCAAGACCTCAACGAGGAATGGCGATTCTTCAAAGAGCGGTGCTCAGCAAGCCGCGGAGGCGAGTAATTCCCATTCTGTGCAGGCGAGCGCCTGCCATGCCGCATCTCCTGCAGAAGATGACTTTAATCTCGCGCGAAATACTCTGCTCGGAGGGCTGGGCATTGGGCTTCTCACGGGCCTCTTTTCCGGTTACGTTGGCCTGGGCGGTGGATTTATCATGGTGCCGCTGATGACGGCATGGCTTGGCGTTCCCATGAAGAAGGCTTCGGGAACCTCGCTTATCGCGATTATCATCCTCGCGATTCCCGGCGTCATCGGGCAGACGATACTCGGGCATGTGGATTATTATGTTGGTATAGCGCTTTGCGTTGGCGCAATTCCTGGCGCAATAATCGGAGCTCGTCTTGTACCCCATATTTCAGAACACGTGCTTCGTCTGTTGTTTGCTGTAATTCTTGCCGTTGTCGGCGTCGCCCTCATCGTAAACGAGCTGGCAGTTTAAATTCGTTGGCAGAATGAGTCGCATGCCACGCCGACCCATTCGCAAAAAAATGAAGGGATGTCTGCACGCGACGGACGTTGGAAGGGCTAACGGCGCGGCTTTTGCGTTTGCGCGCGGACTGGTCTTATGTGGTGTAAACTTACCGGCGTATATGCAGACGAAGCAAAAGGTGGCAGCACAGTGAGCGAACACAACGGTAAGAAGATGACCGGCGCGCAATGCCTGATCACGGCGCTTGAAGACGCTGGTGTGGAGACGATTTTTGGCTACCCCGGCGGGCATGCTCTTGCGCTCTACGATGCACTCTACGACAGCGAGAAGCTCACGCATGTACTCGTTCGCCACGAGCAGGCTGCCGTGCATGCGGCAGATGGTTACGCGCGTGCGACGGGCAAAGTCGGCTGCGTGCTTGTGACCAGCGGGCCTGGTGCAACTAATACGGTTACAGGCATAGCCACTGCCTGCATGGATTCGATTCCCGTTGTCATTATTACGGGTCAGGTCCCCACTGTCGTTCTTGGTAGCGATGCATTTCAGGAATCTGACATGACAGGCGTTACGCTGCCCATCGTCAAGCACAGTTACCTTGTCAAAGACGCAAGCGAACTTGCATCAACCGTCGCTCAGGCGTTCCATATCGCATCGACTGGACGTCCCGGGCCGGTGGTCATCGACGTGCCGAGCGACCTGGCGAGGAAAAGCGGCGTCGTGTACAAGTATCCAGACGAAGTGAAGCTGCAATCCTATAAACCGACCTACAAGGGAAACGCGCGGCAGGTCAAGCAGGTGGCGCGTGCTCTAAGAACTGCTAAGCGGCCGGTTATATATGCTGGCGGCGGCATCATCTCTTCGGGGGCGAGCAAGGAACTCGCGCAGCTTTCGGAGATGCTGCGCATTCCCGTTGCCACCACGCTTGAAGGCAAGGGATGTTATCCAGAAGATAGCGAACTTAACCTTGGCATGCTCGGCATGCATGGCTCGACAGCTGCAAACTTTGCGCTTCGCGATGCAGATTTTGTCTTTGCTATCGGCACCCGTTTTTCAGATCGATCAACGGGTAGGCCGGGAGCCTTTGCGCCACATGCCCGCGTTGCGCACATCGATATCGACCCGGCGGAGATTGGAAAGAATCGCAAGGCTGATATTCCCATCGTGGGCGATGCAAAAACGGTTCTCGCCGCAATTGTCGGAGAGCTGAAAAAAGAAGACGTCAAACCTGCTACAGAGGCTTGGCTCACGCAAGTTCTCACATGGGTGCGTGAGCATCCGTTTGCATACGAACCATGCGAGGATCATGTGCAGCCCCAGCGCGTGCTTGAGCTCCTCGATGCGATGACAAATGATCGCGATACGATAATCACCACCGATGTGGGGCAACATCAGATGTGGGCGAGTCAGTACCTGCACACCGATCGTCCGCGCACCTTTCTTTCGAGTGGGGGAGCGGGGACGATGGGCTTTGGCCTTCCCGCAGCTATGGGTGCGCAGATTGCCTTTCCAAAAAGTCGCGTTGTATGTATTACAGGTGACGGATCGTTGCAGATGAATATTCAGGAAATGGCGACGATCCATGGAAATAAGCTGCCTGTCAAGGTACTTTTGCTCGACAATAACTGTCTCGGCATGGTGCATCAGATGCAAGAACTCTTCCTCGAGGGCCGCTATAGCGAAACGGACTTCTTTGGCAATCCGGACTTCGCCATGCTCGCCCGTGCGTTTGGCTGGAGTGCATTTGAGTTGGAAAACCCACAAGAGCTTGAAAGCATGATGCATGCTTGGCTTGACGAGGAAGGGCCGTCGCTGCTTTGGATCAAGATTCCCGTCAGCGAGGATGTCTTTCCCATGATTCCAGAGGGCAAGACCGTAGATGATGCTATCGGAATCACGAACGTCGGCGCAAAAGAGGGTGAGTAGAAGATGTCGCGCATTCTTTCGATCTGGGTCGATAACAAGCCGGGCGTGCTCGCCCGTATCGCAGGTCTCGTTTCTCGCCGTGGCTTCAACATCGAATCGCTCGCCGTGAGTGATACCGAAGATACGACGCGCAGCCATGTAACCATGGTTGTCGACGCCGATGAAATAATCGTCGAGCAGGTGACCAAACAGCTCAACAAGCTCATCAACGTCTACAAGGTTAGCGATTTAACCGATGCGGACCACATCGATCGCGAGCTCGTGCTTTTCAAGGTGAGCGCGGAAGCCGCGCAACGTGGCGAGATTATCGAGCTCGCCTCGATTTTCCGCGCGCGCATCGTCGACGTAGCCGCAAATACGCTCACGGTCGAAGCGACGGGGACGACGGATAAACTCGAGGCGATGGAAAATCTCCTCGATGCCTATGGCATCAAGGAGATCATCCGAAGCGGCAAGATTGCGATTCCTCGCGGCTAATCTACAACTCCATCTGCCTGACGGATCATTTTGCGCTTGATTTTGCCACCAACCGTTTTGGGGAGCTCGTCGACATATTCGACGATGCGCGGGTATTTATACGGCGCCGTCGTATGCTTGACGTGATTCTGCAGCTCTTTGGTGAGTTCAGGTGTTCCCTCGTATCCGCGCGCAAGAACGATAGTCGCCTTCACGACTTTGCCACGGATTGGGTCGGGGGCAGCGGTAACCGCACATTCGATGACGGCGGGGTGTGCCACCAGTGCGCTCTCCACCTCGAAGGGGCCAATACGATAACCTGAACATTTGATCACATCGTCATTTCTTCCAACGAAATAGCAGTAACCGCTGGGATCGCGCCATGCCATATCGTGCAAGTTGTAATACTCGCCACCGACAGCCTCTCTCGTGCGCTCTTCATCGCCGTAGTAGCCTACGAACAGTCCCGGCGGGTATGCGTCCTTCAAGTGCGTGATGCATATTGCACCTTCTTCGCCGTCGGGAACTTCGTGGCCGTTGTCGTCGAGAAGCTTGATGTTGAGCAGCGGGCTTGGTTTGCCCATGGAACCGGGGCGTGGCTCGATCCAGGGGAAGGTCGCCAAAAGCACTGGTCCTTCGGACTGCCCAAAGCCTTCGCGTATTTTCTTGCCGGTGAATTCCTCCCAGCGAATCGTAACCTCCGCATTGAGAGGTTCGCCAGCAGTGGCAAAGTTCTGTATGGATGAGAGGTCATATGATGAAACGTCTTCTTGCAACATAAAGCGATACATTGTGGGCGGTGCGCAAAACGTCGCAAGTTCGTAGTCCTGCATAACCTGCAGCAGCTTGGCGGGCACGAACTTGTCCATGTCGTAACAAAAGACAGTCGCTCCGCAAATCCACTGGCCGTAAATCTTTCCCCAGCCAAATTTTGCCCAGCCGCTATCGGTTACGCTCATGTGCAAGCCATTTTCGCGAACCTGCTGCCAGTATTTTGCGGTGATGATATGGCCCAAAGGATGCTTGAAGCTGTGCTCGACCGCCTTTGCATTGCCTGTTGTGCCGCTCGTGAAGTAGATGAGCATGATGTCATCGATTTTCGTAGCGGCGTCTCCCGTGGGGCGCTGCCAGGTTTCGCTTTCGTTTTCAATGAGCTTGTCGAAAGACGTCCATCCTTCGCGTTCTCCCGCTACAACGATGCGCTGCTCGACCGTCGGCGCTCCTTCGAGCGCGGCCTCGGCTTGCGTGCAAACGTATTCGTCATCTACGCAAATCATGGCTTTGACGTTTGCCTGATTCGCACGATAGGCAATGTCCTTGCTCGTCAGCTGGATGGTGGCGGGAATAATCGTTGCTCCAATCTTGCATAGAGCTGCAGCGCACACCCAGTATTCCCAGCGACGGCGCAAGATCATGAGGACAACATCGCCCTTTGCAATTCCCATTTTGCTGAATGCGTTTGCCGCCTTGTTCGAGAGGCGTGAGATGTCGGTAAACGTGAACTCGTGTTGCTCGCCTGTATCGTTCAGCCAAACGAGCGCTTTCTTTTCTGGCTCGACACGCGCCCATTCGTCGACCACGTCGTAGGCAAAATTGAAGTTTTCGGGAATCTCAATGCGAAAGTTCTCGAAGTAATCTTCATACGATTCGAATTCGATACGCGGGCAGTATTTCTTGAGAATGTAATCCACGATTTGTTTCCTCACAGACAGCTGTGTTTATTCGGTAATGAGTGTTATGAATTTTGTCGGCGTGTCTCCATAGCAACGCTGGCCATGGTTGCGAGATGGATCAAAGTAAGCCGAATCCCCCTCGTCAAGGATGTACTCACGTCCGTCATAGGTGAGAATGAGCGATCCCTGAACGACATAATTGAATTCTTGCCCCGCGTGCGAGACGAGTTCCGCAGGTTCATCGCTCGGGTCGAGTGTGACCATAAGCGGTTGCATGACCTTGTTCTGAAAGCGCCACGCGAGGTCCTCGAAATGATAGCCAGGCAAGCGATTGACTTCTACGCCGGCTCCATCTTTAACCACCTGGATGGTGTCGAGACGTGTTTCACCGCCGGTTAGAATCTCGGTGAATTCGACCCCGAACTTCTGCGCCATATGATAAATGGCGGAGATAGGTACATTGGCGCCCGTCTCTTCCCAGCTGGCGTATGTATCTATATCGACACCTAATTCTTGCGCCATGGAATGACGCGAGACGTCGCACGCCTCTCGCAGGCCCTGAATGCGCTCGCCAAGTTCTTTGAAATCCGGCTCCATGTGAAGCGCCTTTCTCTTTGTATCGGGAAAACTGCAGCTAAGTATAGTTCGCAAACGGTGAGGCTGCAGTTAAAACTTAGTTTCAGGCAGCTAGAGTAGAAAGTCGATAATCTCGTTTCCGCCTTGCCATTCGTCGATAACCTTCGAGTCCTTGCTGGCCTTGTCTTCGACTGTGCCGAATACGACGATTTCTCCGATATTGGATTGCGCTTTGAAGTCGAGGCTGTTTCCCCAGAGCTGACCTCTGGCGTCGAACTCGACGCGTTCGGAATCGTTCGGTTCTGCAACTCCAGAAAACTCGAAATCCTTATCCTCGTAACTGCCTTGCGCCTCGAAGCACCCCAGGCCATTGATATCAATTGTGGCTGACGCTTTGCCGCCTTTGTAGTTGATGGTTATGACACCACGATAATGATGTTTTGGCGTGTCAAGAGAGACATCGTAGCTTTGTTCCATGATCTGACCTTTCGTGTGTACCTGCGAGAAACGATGGTACCGCATATATGCGCGTGTGGGCTAGCTGGAGTCGTGCGTGCCCTAGAGCAAAAGGGCAGGCAACTGGATGTGGATCTGGCCTTTGCTCACCGCTTATTCACATATGGGACATGCGCCTGCTCATATTCGCGGGTGGCAATCCAGCCCATGAGTGACTCTTGCCTTGCGCGCTGCTTGGCATTGGGTTCCTTGAGGCGCTTGCCGCACCTGCGATTAATGCGTTTGAATTGTTCGCGGATTGTATCGGAATGGTCGAGGTCGGCGCGTCCGATGGAAACCACCTCGATACCCATAATGCGGTATGCGTTGTGCTTGCGTTTTTCGTATTCCTCGCGTGCCCGCGCGTTGTTCCAGATACGTCCATCGTACTCGAGTGCGACACGTGCATCCGGCCAGTACAAATCTGGGGTAAGCGTGCGAGTTCCAAGAACGCGTGCGACAACATCGGGGGCGGCGATCCGCTGGTTCAGCAATGGACGCGGTGTGCCCATGCCGCCAAGCGAGCGCGGCAAGAAGGCGAGCATGCAGATATGGGTTTCTTCAGAAGAGCTCGATTGCGCGACGAGCCACTTTGCCGCCTGACGAGCACGCTTTCCTCCTGTCATCCCCGAGCAACTCATTATATATTCCTGAATACGCTCCGGTGTGCTTATTCTCGGGTAGCGCTCAATCGCATTCGAGGACGCAACGTTCGTCTGCGCTTGTCCGATGCGGCTTGAGGGGCTGCCATACCCTCCGCACATTTCGAAACCGAGCTCTATGAGCTCCCAGGTTGAAAGCACGCAGGCCATTTGCGCGAAGCAGAGCTCGGGAGAACTCAGGAATATATCAAATCCCACGTTCTCATCCTCAGGTTCGCAGGAAACACGGACGAGGGAATTATCGGGAAGCGCAGTTTGCATGCAATGGTATGTGGCAAGCGAAGTTGAACGGCGGTCGTTGCGTGAGCTGGTTAGCAAATCGAGCGGTCTGTCGAGTACTGAAAGAGGGAACATGTCGAGGGCGCTGGCGAGCTCGCGCACGTGGACAGCTCCTCGTGTGCTGTCGAGAATTTGCCGGCATTCTTCTGCGCTACACGTTTCCGCTTTGGTGGGCTTCGTAGACCGATTCCAATAAGCAAGCGCGCTTGCATGCGAAAGAACCAGGGGTGTTTTGTCTTCCAATGTGATAAGCCTCGTTAGTATGTATAAAAGAATCGAAATGGCGATAAAATTATTATACAAGCTGATTTGCAGATGAAATTATACCGCCATATCGTTAAAAAAATACACACATTATGACATTTGGGAATGATTTCACTCAAAACACGGCAATTTTGAATGCAGCTCTTTACAATGTCGGCCAACCAGAAATACGCGCTGAATAGCCAACGCGAGATAGGAGAACGCAGATGAAGATCCTCATTCCGGAAAAATTCAACAAGGCGGGCATCGCCCTGCTCGAAGACGCGGGCTATGAAGTGACATTCAAGCCAGATACCACGGCGGCCGAGCTTGTCGAGATGATTCCCGATTACGACGCCCTCATCGTTCGTTCCGCGACTACTGTAACCCGCGAAGTCATAGAAGCCGGTGCAAAGCTCAAGATTATCGGGCGTGCCGGCGTCGGCGTTGACAACATCGATCGCGACGCGGCGACTGAACGCGGCATCATCGTTTGCAACGCTCCGCTTTCAAACGTCGTCTCGGCAGCCGAGCAGACTATGGCCCTCATGCTCTCTGCTGCTCGTAACACTGCCCGCGCAACCGCGTCCATGAAAGAGGGAAAATGGGACCGCTCCAAATTCACGGGCATAGAATTGCAGGACAAAACCCTGGGCATTTTCGGTACCGGGCATGTTGGTCTGCTTGTTGCCGAGCGCGCCGCTGCTTTTGGCATGAAGCTCATCGGCTACGATCCGTATTGCCCGCCCGAGCGCGCAGCGCACTACGGCATCACGCTTTATGATGATGTCGACGAGGTGTGCAAGCAGTCCAATTTCATCACGCTGCATATGCCCAAGACCCCGGAGACAACGGGGATGATCGGCGCAAAGCAGATGGCGGAAATGCCAGAGGGCGGCATCATCTTGAACGTCGCGCGTGGCGGCCTTGTCGATCTCGAGGCGCTCGCAGACGCTCTCGAAAACGGACATCTTGGCGGAGTCGGCGTCGATGTATGGGAAAACGAGCCCGTGACCGACTCGCCTATCCACGCATTCGACAACGCGGTTATCACCCCGCATCTTGGAGCCTCGACGAAGGAAGCACAGACGAGGGCCGCGACGCAAATTGCCGAGTACGTCATTGCCGGCCTTGAAGGCAAAACGGTGAACACGGTTGTCAATTCGGCGCGCATCCCCGCCGATGTCATGGCCAAGCTTGGAGACTTCTTGCCTATCGCGCAGAAGACGGGCGAGATTCTCGCTCAGCTCGTCGATGGCGGAATCGATAAGGTTAGTGTCACGGCGCATGGCAAGATAGCCGATGCCGACCCGAGCGTTCTTGGTACTGCAGCGTTGGCGGGAATCGTCTCGTTTGGAAGCGAGATTCCCGTGAACATCATCAACGCCGGCTACATTGCCGAACAGCGCGGCGTCGTCGTGGAGACGGCGACGGACCCGCTTTCCGAAAGCTATCCCAGCTACCTCGAGATTAAAGCATATAGTGGCGGCGAGGAATATGCAGTTGCATCGACGATTGCGCTGGGTCGTGAAATGCCGCGTATCATTAATCTACTTGGTCTCCCCGTCGACTTTGTTCCCGAGAAGGACATCGTCGTTCTCGAGTACGAGGACAAGCCAGGCCAGATTGGCAAAATCGGTACCATCCTGGGTGATGCTGGAATCAACGTTGAATCGATGCAGATTGCAAAGGACAGCGAACACCCTCTCGTGGAAGTGTTGCTCAACTTAAATCAGGAAGTACCCGCCAATGTGCGCCGTGCGCTCGAAAGCACAGTCGAGACCGAGCGTATCTGGTACATCGATCTGTAGCGTAACGTGCCCACGGGCGCCTGCGCGGGGGTATTACCACTGGGAAATAAACGCTAGGGCAGTTTCGTCCGGGTGACCTTTGGGCCGCCCGGACGACTGCCATTGAGCCGCGGACTCATAATGAGCCGGCAGCGGGTCGGCATGGCGTTCCTCGCTACGAGTTTTACTCAACTGGGTGCATTTTAACTGCCCCTCTCTTCAATCCTAAGCACATGCCCCCGACCGCACGGGAATGTCGATGGTTTATCATTGCGCATAGTCGGTTGCGCACCAGGGGGATCTCATGACGCGGAAGATTCATATATTCGATACAACGCTACGAGACGGGGAGCAGTCGCCGGGCGCGAGTATGAACGCACAGGAGAAGCTCGTGATTACCCGTCAGCTCCTTCGTTTGGGCGTCGATGTTATCGAAGCTGGGTTTCCCGCATCGAGCCCCGGCGATTTCGATTCGGTTCGAGATATCGCGGAGCTTGCAGGCGATGCATGTGTTGTCTGCGGTTTGACCCGCGCAGTCGAGCGCGATATCGATAGCTGCGCCGACGCGCTCAAGTACGCCGCGCGTCCGCGTATCCACACCGGCATCGGGGTCTCTCCGCAGCATCTCAAGTACAAGTTCAAGAATATGACCCTCGAGGAAGCAATTGACCAAGGGGCTGCAGCGGTGCGTCATGCTCGCAAATATGTGCACGACGTCGAGTTCTATGCCGAAGATGCTGGTCGTGCGCCGTACGACGATCTTGTCAGGATGATTCAGGCGGTGGTGAATGCCGGCGCGACCGTTGTCAACATTCCCGACACAACCGGGTATAGCATGCCGTGGGAGTTCGGCGCACGCATTAAGTACCTTATGGAGCATGTCGATGGCATCGAAGACGTCTGCGTTTCGGTTCACTGCCATAACGATCTCGGCTTGGCGACGGCGCTTTCCCTTGCGGGCGTTATGAACGGTGCGACGCAGGTCGAGTGCACCATCAACGGGCTCGGCGAGCGCGCGGGAAACACCGCCATGGAGGAAGTCGTCATGGCGATAAAGATGCACCCGGATGAGCTCGACGCGCATACCGATATCAACACCGTCGAATTCGGTCACGCAAGCCGGCTCGTATCTTCCATCACGGGCTTTAACGTTCAGCCAAATAAGGCGATTGTCGGGGCGAATGCCTTTGCCCACAGCTCGGGCATTCACCAGGATGGCGTAATCAAGAACCGCGAGACATATGAAATCATCGCCCCAGAAGAAGTTGGCGTGAGCGGAAGCCAGATTGTGCTCACCGCCCGCAGCGGTCATGCGGCCCTGCGCAAACGTCTCGAAGACCTTGGGTACACAGACATATCGAAAGACAAATTCGAGCTGATTCATGCCGCGTTTCTCGATTTGGCAGACCGCAAGAAGGAAGTCTACGACGACGACCTCCACTCCCTCATGGGCGAGCAGGATCGCAACGAGAACGCGATCTACAAGCTCGATGCCGTTCAGATTTCCTGCGGTCATCCACTCGTGCCAACGGCAACGGTCACGATGACCGATGCGGAGGGGAATACGAGCACCGTGTGCGAGACAGGCGTTGGCCCCATCGATGCTATGTACTCTGCGATAAACAAAGTCGTTCGAGCAGAAAACGACCTTACCGAGTATTCGGTGCAGAGTGTGACGCGCGGAATCAATGCCCTAGGTGAGGTTACAGTGCGCATCAAGGCGCCGGATGGAGCGGTGTATATTGGCCGGGGAAGCCACGATGACATTACCGTCAGTTCCGGCAGGGCGTATGTGAACGCGCTGAACCGCATGCTCGAGCAGCAGATGCGCGAACCTGTTTCTGATCATTTGGAAGAAGACGTGCCAAAGCACATCTAAAGCTGTGGATATGCGAGCCGTTTAAAAAAATCGCAAAATCCGTTTATAAGTGGAAAACTCTCATCGCCCCAGCTTGTGGTGCGCAAAAACTCCACAAAGGCTGTTGATTTAGAAAACCTCGCCAATCTGTGTCACACCAAACGGGTAAGGTATTGTCTCCAAATTCAAGCACTGTTGGAGAGAAGAACTTGTACGTATGCCAGAACTAGCTTATTCATCAAATGCCAATTCGCAGGTAGAGCGCATCATGCCGCAAGACATCGATGCGGAAAAGGCTGTGCTCGCAGCTATGCTCCTCGGTTCGGATGCCGAGGTCGTCGAGGGCGCAATGATGAAGCTCTCTGCAGACGAGTTCTATCGTCCCGCGCACCGCAAAATTTTCGAGTCCATGGAGGAGCTCTATAACAGGGGCGTACCCATCGATCAACTCTCGCTGGCAGACCGCCTCAAGAGCCGCGGCGAGCTCGACGCCATTGGCGGCAAGGCCTATATCGTCGAGCTCGGCAATAATATGTACGCGCTGGCTAACTGGTCTCATCACGCGGACATCGTCAAGCGCGAGGCGATGCTGCGCAGCCTCATCGGGGCATCCGTGCGCATCACTGCGCTGGGCTACGACGCGCCCGACGACCTCGACGAGGTGGTCGAGACATCCGAGAAGCTCCTGTTCGACGTCACGAACAGGCGTGTCTCCACCAATTTCAAGAAAATCGACTCCCTCGTGGTCGAGACGTTCAACGAGCTGCAGGAGCTCGCGAGCACCAAGACGAAGTATCGCGGGGTGCGCACCGGCTTCAAAGACCTCGACGACCTCTTTGGCGGCCTGCGCGGAGGCGATCTCGTCATCCTTGCCGCGCGTCCTTCCGTGGGCAAGACGGCGCTCGCGCTCAACATCGCGAGCAGGGCGGCGCAGCTGGGCACCTCGGTCGCTTTCTTCTCGCTCGAGATGTCGGCAAACCAGCTCATCCAGCGCATCCTCTCCACGGAGACGCGCGTCAATTCCAAGAAGATGCAGACCGGTCAGATGAACGCGCAGGACTGGACGGAACTCGTGTCGGTCTCGGATAGGCTCTCCAAGCTTAACCTCTGGGTTGACGACACGCCCAGCGCGTCGATTCTCGAGGTCCGTGCCAAGGCGCGCAGGCAGCTGCGCCACGTGGAGCCGAACAAGGGGCTCATCATCGTCGACTACCTGCAGCTCATGCAGCCGCAGAACCAGCGCACGGAATCGCGTCAGGTCGAGATCGCCGAGATATCGCGCGGCCTCAAGATCCTCGCGAAAGAGATGGACATGCCCATCATCGCGCTCTCGCAGCTCTCTCGCGCGGTCGAATCGCGTCAGGGCAAGCGCCCCATCCTCTCCGACCTGCGTGAATCTGGCGCCATCGAGCAAGACGCCGACATCGTCATGTTCCTCGACCGCTCGCTTTCGAAAGAAGAGGGAGACCAGGAAGACCGCCCACAGTGGGGCACGGCAGATGTGATTGTCGCAAAGCACCGCAACGGGCCCATCGGCACCATCAGCCTCGCATTCCAAGCCGATTGCACGCGCTTCGACAATCTGCGGCGCGACGAACCCTACTAAAGGCGCGCTTTTTCTATACCGTCGCGGTCATAATAAGCGTGGCGGGATTGTTCTCGACGCACATGATGAGAAGCGGATTTTCTGTGTTCGCCTCAAAGGCGTCGCCTGTTCCCTTGAGAGTTGGCTGGGCGTTTTCCGTACGTTCCTGTATGAGCACGTCGCCCTGGGCGACGGCATATTGCTCACGCAGCTTTTTCAGCTGCTTGTCGCTAAATGTGCCGTATTCGTACGGGATACTGAGCGCGTCGAAAGTCGACCCAGCAGGTAATTCGATTTTCCATGTTGCCGTTTCTTCGGCCTGGACGAGCAGCGTGGCTGTTCCCCAGGCAAAGGGCCTGCGTGCAGATGTCTCGAGTTGGGACACGTCATGATCGCGCATGTTCGCGAGCAGTTTGTCCATATTATTCAACTGTGACCTCTTCGACACCAGTAGCGCATCGGGGGTGTCGATGATGCATATATCGTCGAGCCCATATGTGGCGATAAAGCGTCCAGGCGCCTGCGCGAGCACCGTGACGCCTTGGCTTTCCGTTGCCAGCGCGTCGCCAACAAGACGGTTGCCGTATGTATCTGCGGCGACATCGCTTCCCGCGTCTTCAAGTGAGCCTGTCGTGGAAAATCCGATGGTGGTCGAGAGCATGATGAGGTTGTTCGCATGCTCAAGAGCAGCCTTTTCGAAGGATGCATACACGAGTGTTTTTGCCACTTCTTCCGCGTCGGCGGTAGTCCAGGCACCGCGGTCGAGCATGGCAAAAAAGGAGGCCGTCTCGGCGATACGGCGCAGCGACTCGACATCCGTCGCCGACCGGTGTCGTTTTCCTTCTGCATGCGCGAGCAGCCCGAGAATCTCCGCAGCTCTTCCGACGAATATGCCCGCGTACCAGTAGGCGCCCTCATGATAGGCGCGCGATGCGGTTGCCGGACGGGCCCCTGCGGCAAATGTGCGCACCTCATATGCGTCCTCGATATCGTTGAGGCGCTTGGCAGGACGAATGTAGCTGATGTCTCGGCATTTATGCCGTTGCCGTGATCCAATAAGCACGATGTTGTCTTGCAGAGCAATCTGATATGCGGCATACAGCAGATGAGGCCAGCGCTCATCGGTTTCGACTCGCAGATCCACGGGCAAAACGGCAACGACGGCATCTGGATCTTCGCGGCGTATACTCGCGCAGATCAAGGCAATGGAAAAGGCACTGCCCCTATCTCCCGGAGGACAGATGAGCTCGAACTTTTCGGGGGAAAGCTCCGCGTGCGCTCTGAGTTCGGCATACAGGAGTTCTGACAAAGTGCTGTTCGTGATGATGTGGAGAGGATACGCACTATATGGCTGAACACGTGCGACAGTCGCAGTGAGCAGGCTCTCGTCCGCACCGGGCTGCACGGGTGCAAAGCAGGCGGGAGATTGCTTGCGGGCGATTGGCCACAAGTTCTCGCCGCTATCATCTGCAAGAAGCACGATATGGAAGTGCGGATATGTCTCAGACACGCTGCATCCTTTCAAATAATTCGTGACGTATTCTATCAGCACTCGAGAAAACGATGGACGGCATGTTTTAGCCTGTTCTCCACGGGCTTAGGATGACACGGCGGCTTTCTGTCGTTCTGAGCGACGGGCGCCATTAGGCGCCCGGAGTCGAAGAATCTTGTGTTGAGCTGCGACCCACCGGGAGATCCTTCGACTCGCGCTTCGCGTTTGCTTAGGATGGCATGGAGGGGGTGCAAGCGCCTGTGCAGGATTGACGGTATGAGGATTTCGCTCGCGATGATGTCAGGGGCCGTTTAGCAGAGAGCAGCACCGCTGCGTTTGAGCACGTCCATGATGACGTTGACATGCGCCTCGCTTGCGCCAAGACAGGGAACATAAACGAACTCGGGGCAATCGCCTCGTCCCCGATGCAGCTCGGCCCATGCGTTACGCATGATGTTGTCGATGTCGTAGTACGTCTCGAGGCAATCGACGGAAAAATTCGGGCAAACGACGAAGAGCCTTCCATCAAATTCCTCTTCAGCCAATTTTTGGAGCACCTCGCCTGTAAAGGGACCAAGCCACGCGCGGCCCTTATCGAACCTGCTCTGGTATGCCTGGGCCCAGCTTTTGTCATCAAGCCCGAGCCTGCGTGCGATATCCAAGCATGTTAAACGGACGTTCATGCCATATGTGTCGCCGCGTTCTACATCGGTGCGAGGAATCGAGTGAAACGACATCAGCAACCTGTCGCGATCCGTATCGAAACCTGCCTTCTGTATGGAGTCTGCTATTGCGGCGAGATAAGCTTCGTTGCTGCTGTAGTCATCGATAAACTCATATGCGTCTTGCCATCCCGTTGACGGGGCATGAAGCTCAACAGCATCTGTCACGATAGATGCCTGGCTGAAAGCGTTTTGCGGATACAAGGGCAAAACGATCAGCCTCTCGCACCCGATATCGTGCAGACGGCGCATGACGTCTTCGATAGATGGGTTCCCAAAGCTCATTGCGCATTCGACTGCAACGTCGGCCCCCGATGCGTTGTATGCCTGCTGGACAGCATATGCAAGCGTCTTATGGTCGCGGATGAAGGCAAACCCTTCATCGGTCCAGATGGTTTTGTATTTTTCGCCAGAGCTATTCTTGCGTGAGGGGAGAATGAACAAGTGCAGTATGAGCCACCAAGCGCGCTTGTTCATGGGCACGATACGCGGATTCGAGAGAAACTGCTCGAGGTAGTTCCTGACATCTTCGGGCGCCGGGCTGTCGGGCGTACCGGTGTTGGCCAGGATGATTCCGGTTCGTGCCATGTGCTCGTGTAGTACCTTCCCGTGTCAAAACGTACTTTGGGCGCATTATGCCACAAGGGGTTCGTGAAGCAGCAGGCGCTTCGTGCACCGACCAGTCAGTGGGTCGCGAGAAACGTCTCGCCGATTCGCCGAGGTCACGCCCTCTCGGGGTACCCCTGCTTATCAAGGGCCTCGAGTACATTTTCGTGGGGTACAATGGTACGGTTCGTCAGGTTATCAGCTTCTTAATAAGGAGATATATATGTCGGGTACCGTCTTGGTGGGAACCCAGTGGGGTGACGAAGGAAAAGGCAAGGTCACAGACCTTCTGGCAAATGATTATGATTACGTGGTTCGCTTTCAGGGCGGAAACAACGCTGGCCACACTGTTATCTACGGTGACACAAAACTCGCGTTGCATCTCATCCCCTCGGGCATTATGTATGATAGCGTCACGCCCATGATCGGCAATGGGTGCGTTATCGACCCGAAAGTCCTCTGCGGGGAAATGCGCGAGCTCGAAGAAAAGGGCATCTCCACCGATAAGCTTCTCATCAGCTGCAATGCCCATCTCATCATGCCGTACCATCGCGTGCTCGATGGCGCTTCCGAGGCGCGTCTCGGCGCAAATAAGATTGGCACGACCAAGCGGGGCATAGGCCCGTGCTATCAGGATAAATTCGCTCGCTACGGCATTCGCGTGCAGGATCTGCTCGACGCGAAGATTTTGCGCCAGAAAATTGAGGCGGCCCTTGCGGTGAAAAACGATATCCTGCGCGAGGTCTACGATATGCCCACGTATACCGTTGATGAGATTTGGCACGAGTATCTGGAATATGCAGAGAACATCCGTGACCATGTGGTTGACGGCAGCCAGTTGCTCAATGCGGAAATGCGTGCGGGCAAAACCGTTCTTTTCGAAGGGGCCCAGGCAACGCAGCTCGACATCGACCACGGCACCTATCCGTTTGTTACTTCGAGCAACTGCACCGCCGGCGGCGCTATGACAGGTGCGGGCGTCGGCCCCACACGCATCGACAAGGTGCTTGGCGTTGCCAAGGCGTATATGACGCGAGTCGGAAGCGGGCCGTTTCCCACGGAGCTTTTCGATTCGTACGGAGAAACTCTGGGCGAAGCCGGTCATGAGTTTGGCGTGACCACGGGGCGTCGCCGTCGCTGTGGATGGTATGACGCCGTTATCATTCGCTATGCCGCAGACATCAACGGTCTCACAGACATTGCGCTTACCAAGCTCGATGTTCTTGGCGCAGTTGACACCATCAAGATCTGCACAGCCTATGAAGCCGATGGCGTTGTGTACGAAAACGTGCCAAGCCAGCAGACGGCGTTTCATCATGCAAAGCCGATTTACGAGGAAATGCCGAGTTGGCAATGTGATATCTCCAACTGCCGTAAATTCGAAGAGCTTCCGCAGGAGGCGCGAGATTACATCGAGCGACTCGAAGAGCTTGCAGGGGTGCCCATCAGCATTGTGACGGTCGGACCAGATCGCGAACAAACCATAATGAGAGGATGGAAGTAATGAATATCTTGCTTCTTGGAAGTGGCGGACGCGAATGCGCGATCGCAACGTCGATTGTCGCGTCTCCAAAATGCGAAAAGCTCTACATTGCTCCCGGTAACGGTGGCACTGCAGCCCTTGGCGAGAATGTTGCTCTCGATATAAACGACGGAGAAGCCGTGGCTGCCTGGGCCAAAAAGAATGACTGCTCGCTTGTGGTTATTGGCCCCGAGGCTCCGTTGGTTGCAGGCGTTGCCGACTGCGTTCGTGATGCTGGAATAGACTGTTTTGGCCCAGGAGCTGACGGAGCTCGCATGGAGGGCTCGAAAGATTTCAGCAAGAGCATCATGATGAAGTACGATTTGCCCACTGCAGCTTATAAGACTTGCACGAATCTCGAAGAGGCCCTGGCGTATCTTCGTGAGCAGGGAGCGCCCATCGTTGTCAAGGCAGATGGCCTCGCCGCTGGGAAGGGCGTTACTGTTGCCCAGACCCTGCAAGAAGCAGAAGACGCGGTGCGCGAATGCTTCGACGGACGTTTTGGCGAGGCCGGCGCGACCGTTGTCATCGAGGAGTGCATGAAGGGGCCGGAATGCTCGATTCTCGCCTTTACCGATGGCGAGACCGTGAAGCCCATGGCGCCTTCGCAAGACCACAAGCGCGCATACGAAAACGATGAAGGACCCAATACGGGCGGCATGGGCGTGTATTCGCCTGTGCCCATTGTCACCGATGATGAATACGCAACGATGATTGACGTCATGGAACGCACCGTGGCCGGCCTCAAGGCAGAGGGTATCGATTATCGCGGCTGCCTGTATGGTGGTTTCATGCTCACCGAAACCGGCCCGCGCCTGCTCGAATTCAACGCGCGCTTTGGCGATCCGGAAACACAGGTTGTTTTGCCGCGCCTCGAGACTGATCTAGTAGACGTGATGGTTGCGACTGCAAACAAGAAGCTTGCGGATATCGAGCTTGCATGGAAGCCGGAGTGGGCGGTAAGCGTAGTGCTCGCAAGTGATGGCTACCCTGGCGATTATAAGAAGGGCTTCGAGATTACGGGTATCGACGAGGCGAATGCTCTTGAGGGCGTGCATGTGTATCATGCGGGTACCAAGCTCGAAGACGGCAAGTTCTACACCAACGGTGGGCGCGTCCTCAACGTGACCGCGCTCGGCGAAAGCTTCCAGGCGGCCCGTGACCGCGCCTACGAGGCATGCGATCTCATCAACTGGGATGGAAAATTCATGCGGCGCGATATTGGGGCCCGCGCTTTGAGGGGCCGTGACGCATGGGAGATTTAATCGAACATCGGGATGAGCCCGGTCTCGAAGAGATCATACTCGATTCCAAACGTGCCTATGATGGTGGGTTTCTCAAGGTAGATGCAGTGGATGTCGAGCTGCCGAACGGCAAGCATAAAGTCCATGAGGTCATCCGTCATCCGGGCGCTGTGTGCGTAATCGCGCTCGATGGCAACGAGCGTATACTTCTGGTTCGGCAGTATCGAACTGCACTGGAGCGAATGACAGTCGAGGTACCTGCTGGCAAGATCGATGTGGGCGAAGATCCCGAAGACGCCGTGCGCCGTGAGCTTTCGGAAGAGACCGGGTATGTTGCCGGAAAGGTGCGCCGTCTGGCATCGATTGCAACGGCTGCGGGTTATAGCGACGAAATCATTCACCTGTACATGGCCACCGAGCTTTCTCGCGGGCAAGCGCATCCAGACGAGGATGAGTTTGTTTCGGCGGAATGGGTTGACCTCGAATGTCTTATTGATTCCGTCCTCGATGGGCGCATCGAAGATTCCAAGACCGTGGTCGCAGCGCTCATCTGCGATGCCCTGCGTCACAGACTTGGCTAATGCCGCATGCTACTCGATTGATAGGAGATGCAATGTCCGAGACAAAACCCCTGGTAGGAATCATTCTCGGTTCGAAATCTGACCTGCCTGCCATGGATGGCTGCAAAGAGATGCTCGAAAAGTTCGGAGTTCCCTACGAGCTCGTTATCCATTCCGCCCACCGTAACCCCGACGATGTTCGGGCTTGGGCGCTGAGCGCAGAAGAGCGTGGCATCAAAGTCATCATCGCCGGCGCTGGTAAAGCTGCCGCACTCGGTGGCGTTGTGGCAGCCCATACACCGCTGCCGGTTGTCGCGATTCCCATGAAGACGAGCGATCTTGGCGGTATGGATTCTCTGCTTTCGACTGTTCAAATGCCAACGGGTGTTCCTTTGGCATGCGTTGCAATCAACGGAACCAAGAATGCAGCGATACTTGCAACGCAGATACTGAGCGTGGCGATGCCCGAATACCGTCAGGTGATTATCGATTACAAGCGCGAACTTGCCCTGGGCTAAGGGGTTGGCAGATTTGTGCGTATAATGCAACGTGCTGTACCTGTCGGGCGAAAGGCACGAGCGGGAAATGCTGAGAGATGCCGGAAAAACCGAGCGCGAGCATGTACCGTGGACGCAGTGGATGCGTCGCACGCTGTGTTCTGGTGGCGTGGATCCGGCATTGTTTAGCCGCGTGAAAGATGAGCTTGAACCTCGAAACCGACGGAGCATGTTCATCTTGGCGCTTCTCGGCATTGCCGAAGGCATCATACTGATTTCTGGGAATGCTGCTAACGCTGCCACGGTACCGTCATTTCCCATGTACGTGGCTCTGCTGATTCTCTGCGTACTGATCGCGATTTTTTCGCGTAGCACCCTCATGAAAGGTCACAGCAGCCTGCTCGCGTTCTGTTTTATCGGTTTGTCTGCCGCCATGCTCTACGGGTTGGGCATTGCGTTTCAGCATTCAATGCCAAACGACTATCCTGCCGTCACCTTCATGGTACTGCTCGTTGCGTTGCCCCTTATGTTCACCGATGTAGCAAGGCGTATGATTGTGTTCGAGATCTTCTGGGCATGTCTGTTTATCGTCTTGTCGTGGCAGCTCAGTAGCCCATGGGTCTTCAATGTAAATCTACTCGACGCCATTACCTTCACAGCCGTGGGCGCCGTGCTGTACTGCACCATATCGACCGAACACGTGCGGCAGGTGGTTGACCACATTAAGCTTGATATGGAGACCGAACGCCTGAATGCCGTGCAGGGCGCCATTCTCATGCGTCTCTCAAATGTCGTTGAGGGTCGTGATGAGGACACAGGAGGCCATGTAACGCGTACGTGTCTGTTCGTGTCCGACCTGCTCGAGGATTTACGCGAGCAAGACAATTGGCGCGACCAGTTCCCCGAGTCGTTTGTGCGCTATACAGTAATGTGCGCTTCGCTACACGACATTGGAAAGTTACAAATCCCCGATGCCATCTTAAACAAGCCCGCCAAGTTGACTGCCGAGGAATTCGAGCAGATGAAGCTGCACACGATATACGGCGAGACGCTTATTCAGCGAACTCTGAACGGGCTTGTGGACGATAACGAGCTTCAGATTGCTCGCAACATTGTGCGCTCTCATCATGAACGCTGGGATGGCAGCGGCTATCCCGATGGGTTAGCAGGAGAAGAAATCCCCGTCGAGGCGCGCGCCATGGCACTCGCCGATGTGTTCGATGCTCTAACCCACGAGCGCTGCTATAAGAGGGCATTCTCGGTTGAAGAGGCCATAGTCATCATTGAAGAGGGGCGCGGCACGCAGTTCGATCCCGAAATGACCGACGTGTTCGTGGCACGCCGACGTAAAGAGGGCAGCAATATAGACGACGATCGCGTGCAGCGCCTGCAGAATTTACAATTTGGCGGGCAAGAGTGATCGCCTGAGCACTGGTGTCCAATCTGCCGACTTAGTGCCCTTTTCGACATAGGCCCTCCACAAATCGTTCGCCTTTGAGGGGCGTCTTCACAAAAAATCATCGAGAACAGTGTTGACATTCATAAAGCCACCATATTCGTTTGCCTAGATTAATGCTCTTGGCTAGGGTCTTTCCTCGTTGCAATTCGAATGCACTCAAATTGAGCTACGAATAAAACCGAAACGAAAGACAGAGCTACGATAACCATGAATACAAATGTCGTAAAAACACTGATTGCAATTGGAGTTACGGGAACGCTCGTGCTTGGCACGGGAGTATCCGCTCTTGCTGACGAGACAGATGCTGCAGGCGCTGCGGCATCTGTCGCAACGGCAACCACGCCGGCGACAAGCGAAGTCCTTGCCGGTGTTGTTTCTGGCCCTCTGTTCCAGGCGATTCTCAAGAACGGTGGCTCGGTGGATGCCAACAGCTTCAAGGCATCGCTCGATGCGGGTGTCGCGTGGGAGACGTGCGGAGCGAGCACCTATGGCATAGGCGACGGTCTTATGGGGTCCTCGTGCTCCGATGGCAGCATCGTCACAGAAGACTCGATGGGTATTGCGCATAAGACTCTGCCCCTTGGAACCTGCGTGCAAATTATCTACAACGATACGGTCGTCGAGGCTACCGTATGTGATCGAGGCCCCTTTATCGCAGGCCGTGACATCGATTTGCAACCCGCTGTTGCAAACGCACTCGAATTCGATGGCGTGGGTCAGCTCGAATACCGCGTTGTCGCTTAGCATGGATTCTAGCGCCAACACCCAGCGGCACTTAGCTATAGAACGCGTCCGTGTACGACGCGGCAAGATCGACCTGCATGTCAAAGTTGACATCAATGTACTGCATGTGAGCCAGGACCAGGCGCAGCGCGTGCTGTGCCTACTCCCAAACCTTCAAAACCACGTGTGCGTCAATGGAGCAGGCGAAACCTTCGGCGACGAGCTCCTCGGTACGGAACAAGCGCATCTGCTCGAGCATGTAATCATCGAGCTTCAGGGGAAGGCTCTCTTATCCGAATCGCGCGTTATGGGCCACACGTCCTGGCTTGTCGAGCTTTCCGAAACGCGTCCGCAAGGTTATGCACTCATGCGGACTTCCGTTGCGTTCGCAAATGATTTTGTCGCACTGCAAGCCGCTAAGGATGCGGGGCGTATCGTCGAGTGGTCAATTGATCCACAAATGTGTGCCGAACCCGATGTTTCTGCCATCATCGAGCATCTCGTCGCGCTTTCTGCCATGCGCTGAAAAGCCTCTAAATAATCATGGCGGTTTTGAGCATTTAACGTGCTAATCCTTCTGCCGTGTATACTCGTTTCAGAGCAATAATGCCTGAAGAGAAAGGGCGCGCTATGCATTGTGAATTTGAGCTTGCAAAGAATCTGTACTGGATTGGCGGTGACGACAAACGCCTGGGAATTTTTGAAGGGCATCATCCTGTTCCCAAAGGCATGGCATACAACAACTATCTGCTTCTCGACGAAAAAGCAGTCCTATTCGACACAATCGATCGCGCTGTGGAGGAACGCTTCCTCGAAACGCTCGATTATCTGCTCGCAGACCGCGAGCTCGACTACATCATCGTGCATCACATGGAACCGGATCACAGCGCAACGCTCGAGACGGTCGCAAAACGCAACCCCGCAGCGAAGCTCGTGTGCACGGCAACATGCAAGAAGCTCATTGGCCAGTTCTTTGGCCCGGAGCTCGAAGAGCGGACGATAGTCGTCAAGGATGGCGATTCTCTCGAAACGGGAACGCATACGCTGGCGTTCGCGCTTGCTCCCATGGTGCATTGGCCCGAGGTCATGGTTACCTATGATGTCGAGGACAAAATCCTCTTTTCCGCCGATGCCTTTGGCAGCTTTGGTGCGCTAGACGGGCGCCTGTTCGATGATATGTACGATTTTGAGAACGAGCTTCTCGACGAGATGCGTCGCTATTACACCAATATAGTCGGCAAGTACGGAACGCAGGTAAACGAGCTCCTCGACAAGGCCGACACCCTCGATATCGAGATGGTCTGCCCGCTTCATGGGCCCATACTGCGCGACCATATTGCCGATCTTGCGGCGAAGTATCGCAAGTGGGCAAGCTACGAGCCCGAAGACGAAGCGGTCGTGATCGCGTATGCGTCTGTGTACGGAGGCACGCGTGATGTCGCCGAAAAACTTGCGTTCAAGCTGAGTGATGCGGGTATTCACGACCTCGCCCTGTTCGATCTTTCCATGACCGATCCGAGCTACGTGCTTTCTGAGGCGTTTCGTGCGAGCAATATCGTGCTTGCCTCTGTGACGTACAACGCAGGCGTGTTTCCCAAAATGAACGAGCTCGTCGATTGCATGGTTGAGCACAATCTGCGTCGTAGGCGCTTCTCGTTTATCCAAAACGGCAGCTGGGGTCCCATTGCCGGTAAAAAGATGATGGAGTCCATAGAACGGATACCCGAAGCGCAAATCGTGGGTGACCTTTTCACCATCAAATCTCGTATGACAGACGAGCAGGATGCCGAACTCGAGGCACTAGCGAAAAGCATCATCGATTCGATTCGTAATCCCGAAGAGCCCGTCATGGCCGACGTCCACCAGCTTGCGCCAGAGCCGACGCCTATTGTCGGGGCGACCAAGCCTATGGCAAAGCCGCCCGCAAAAGTCGCTGTGTATAACTCGGCCGGCATTCCTGTCGCTCCTGGAATGGAAGGCAAGGTCAAAATAGAGGAGAAAGAACCCGAGCCGGTTAAAGAGAAGGCAAAGACCAAGGTTGTGCAAATTTGGCGCTGCACGTTTTGCGGGTATCAGGCCGAAGTGCTCAAGGGAACCGACATGGATACCTATGTTTGCCCAGTGTGTTTGAAATCTGGCCCAGGACAATTCATCCTTGTGCGTGAGAAAGAGGTTCCGCTATAGCGCATCGTCAGGGCGCTTCTGCCGAATGCATTTTGTGCATGGCTGTAAAATAGCATCGTAAATAGTGTCACTTTCGAAAAAAGAGGGTTTTACGCCCCCGCTCATGTGCGCAGGATGGTACTCTAGGCACGTTGATTTTTTGTCCATGGCAATGGTCGGGTCCTCAGAAAGGGTGTACGAATATGAATAAGCCTTTTGTCTTCATCTTTGGCGCAGCTGCTGGCGCTGTTGCCGCGTTGATGCTCTCCCCGAATTCGGGCGAGCGCAATCGCGAGATTGTTGCTGACAAGGTCGATTACTACTCTGCTCATGGCGAGCAGATTTTCCAACAGGCTGCAGATTCCGTCCGCGGCAAGGTTGGCGGCACAAGCGAAGATGCTTCCGCAGCAGCTGCAGATGATATCCGTGAGAAGATTAATGAGGCCCGCGATCGCATCGCCGAGCAGATTACGCGCAACAATGCGGCGCAAGAGGTTGCTGCCGATGTTGCAGATGTCGCAGAAGAATCAGCAGCACCCGAAGAAGCTGCCAAATAGGCTCACTTCATTCTGCGAGAGTGCTGGTCGAGTATGTTTTCCACCGATGACATGCTCAAAATGCGCATCTATGTTGCAGGCAGGAATGGCAACCTGAAGAAGTTCGGCAGAATCCGCAGCTTCGTTTTTCATCCGTCGCAACTGCGTGCCGTCGGTGTCGTTATCAAGCGGCCTGATGCTGCGCTCATGGTAAAACGTAAAGATCACTTTGTCGCCCTCGACAGGATTGAGCCTGTCGAGGGCGGCTTGTGCGTTGTCGACACATCCGATTCGTGGGATTCAGCAGCGTGTAAGCGTCTTGGGATAGATTTTGACCAATGCATCATATGGAGCGGCATGCCCGTTCGCACTACGGGCGGCAAGGAGCTCGGCGTCATTGGCGATATCGCCTTGCGTGAAGAGAATTTTGAAATCGATCACATAGACATTTCGAGCGGGTCCGTCAACAGGACGATTTTGGGAAGTTCCAATATTCCTGCTGGCCGCATACGCGGTTATTCGCAGGGTGTCATTGTCGTCGAAGACGAGACGGAGCATCTCGAAGAGTCGGGCGGTGCCGCCGCGAAGGCCGGAGTTGCGTGGGCAAAGACCAAGCGTTCGGCCGAAAAAGCTGGGAAAAAAGCTGGAGAGGCAATAAACGGAGGAGCCTACAAAGCGGGTGAGGCGATAGGCTCCGTTCGGGACAGGGCGAATGAATCTGTCGCAAAGCGCGAAAAGAAAAAGCAGGAAGCTGCAACTCGTGGCGAATACACTGGCGTAGACAAAGCGGCAAATCTGTTTGGGCGCCAATTAGGAAAAGCCTCTCACATGTTCAAAGATTTCAAAGACGAGTTCGACAAAGCCTCGCACGAGGACTAGCGTACATCTCGGATGGGAAGAGAGATGGCTCGCCACGGCAGGCGCGGCAAAGGCCGCAGAAGTCATAATCGCAATCAAAGGTCATCGGTCGGGCCCACTGGGCGCATAGAGATCCACACGCATGGATATGCATTTTGCGATACCGACGAGGGCAGCTTCTACATCCCCGCCAAGCGCACGGGCGGAGCCATGCCAGGGGATTTGGTCATGCTGCGCCCGCAGCGTTCTGACAACTCGCAGAACGGAAAGCGTTTGGCGAGTGTTTCACGTGTGATAAGCCGGGCTACGGAATATCTTGTTGGCATTCTGGAGATAAACGACCCGCTTGCGGTTGTTGTCGCACAGGACCCACGCGTGCATCACGACCTGTTTGTGACGGAGGGCCGAGTAGGCGACGCAAAAGACGGCGATGTCGTTTTGGCAAAAATCACTTCATATCCGGAACGTCACACTCCTATGCAAGGGCACATTGTGGAAGTGCTCGGTCAGGCAGATGACCCCGGCATCGATGTGGACATCGTTATTCATAACCTTGGCATCCCGACCGAGTTTTCCAGTCAGGCCCTGCAAGAGGCGCAGGGAGTCGAACTCGATGTGCAGGCAGCGTTGGAAGATTCACAACGCAAAGACCTACGCGAACGAGACGTGTTCACCATCGATCCAGTAGACGCAAAGGATTTCGACGATGCGATTTCATTCGATGCGTTCGAGAATGGCATCCGTCTGGGGGTACATATAGCTGATGTCTCGCAGTATGTCGCATGGGGCAGTTCGATTGATCTCTGCGCGCGCGACCGCGGATGCAGCGTCTATCTCGTCGATCGTGTTATACCCATGCTGCCAGAAGTTCTCAGCAACGATGTCTGCTCGCTCAAGCCGGGTGTCGACAGACTTACGATGACCTGTGACATGTACGTGGATAATTCCGGGCGTGTGATGCGCTACGAAATATTTCCCAGCATCATTCGCAGCCATCGGCGTTTTAACTATGGCGAAGTGCAGGAAATCCTCGAGGGTTCTGCGGACGATCCATACAAGAACAAATTGCGCGAATTCGATAAGCTGGCAAAACTCCTGTTCTCCAGACGCATCCAGCGTGGAGCCGTCGATTTCGATTCTGTCGAAGCAAAGCCAGTGCTCGATGATGCAGGCGCCGTGGAGCACATCGAAATCCGTGTCAAGACGGATGCGACTGCTATGATAGAGGAGGCGATGATTCTTGCGAACGAGACCGTCGCCGCGCATATGTTCAAGCATCATCATCCCCTGGTCTATCGCATTCATGAAGCGCCGAGCGCGGCCTCTCTAGAAGCATTGCTCCCCACGCTCAAAGAGCTCGGGTATGCAATCAACGGACTGGGCGCAGGCGAACCGCGCGCGTTCCAGAACGTGCTTGATCAAGCACGGGGGCGCCCAGAAGAGGCGCTGGTCAACTACGTTGTGCTCAGGGCGATG
Source organism: uncultured Coriobacteriaceae bacterium (assembly GCA_902783925.1). GTDB lineage: Bacteria > Actinomycetota > Coriobacteriia > Coriobacteriales > QAMH01 > QAMH01. The sequence continues at coordinate 5,972 of CACZSV010000150.1, read as the reverse complement.
GAGCGCGCCCGCTACAGCACGCAAGCACTACCGCATTTTGGCCTGGCATCCGAGCATTACTGCCACTTCACGAGTCCCATCCGCCGCTATCCAGACCTCATGGTCCACCGTCTTCTCAAAGACCCTTCTTCTATGGAAGGCCAGCTCGATTGGCTTGCACAGCATAGTTCGAAGATGGAACGGCTCGCAGAGGAAGCTGAACGAGATAGCGTGGAGCTTAAGCTCTGCGTGTATATGGAGCAGCGTATAGGAGACATCTTCATTGGAACGATTTCTGCCGTCGTGTCTCGTGGATTCTTCGTGCGCCTCGATAATACGGCCGAGGGAATGGTCCGCTTTGATTATCTGCATGGCGAATACCATCATTTCGACGCGAAAACCCAGACGCTCGTTGGAGAGGAATCCGGGAGAACGTATCGTCTTGGCCAGCAAGTCCGCGTGCGGCTCGCGTTCGTCGATGTGCGTGAAAGAGACATCCAATTCGAAGTTGTGTAAAGAAGATATATCCCATGTGAAATGAATGGGCGTTATGATGGCATCGGTGATAACCTATAGGGACGCTAGGCTCTAAAGAACATTGCCTTGGCAATGAGTTTGAGGAGATTTGACTCATATGAATCTAAATCCAGTTGTAGTGATTCCCACATATTGGTGTGGTCGCCGCTCCACGTATTCGGTGAATCGTGGTGTTGTGTACGACCATATGACCCCTATCGACCAGACGGGTGAGCTTCCGCGCTGTCTTGACTCTTTGCGAAAAGTGGTCGGTCTTGATCGTGTTGTTTTGCTTGTGGCGTCCGAGCCCGGTGTCGAAAACCAGGCTTATGAGCGTGTTCGCGGAATCGTAGATCACTTCTACGATATGAATATCAACGTTATCGGCGAGCCCGAGATGCGCATCATTCACCGTCGCTTCGAGCAGATGGGTATGGGCGAATACAAAGAGGCGGTTTGTCTAACCGGGTATGGTGCCATTCGCAATATGGGGCTTCTCGTCGCATCGATATTCGGGCACGACACGGTCATCTTTATCGACGATGACGAAATCATCGCAAACTCGGACTTTCTCGAGCGAGCCGTCTATGGCATAGCAATGAAAACGCCCTCGGGGCAGATCATCACGGCCAAAACAGGATACTTCTACGACAGCTACGACAGCCCCAAAGCTAACGAGGACTTGCCCTGGTATGACCGTTTCTGGAACAAGTCGGCAGATTTCAACGATTATATCGACGGCGTGCTTAGAGGACCGCGTCTTACGCGCTCCAATGTATGCTCCGGAGGCTGCATGGTCTTGCATGCAGACGCATATGGCAGGGTCGCCTTTGATCCGTGGATTGCGCGTGGCGAAGATCTGGACTACCTCATCAGCTCGCGTATGTATGGCAACGATATCTGGTTCGATAACCAATTGAGCCTGCGTCATCTTCCACCGCGCGGTTCTCAGAAGTCGACGCGCTTTGAGCAGGATGTGTATCGCTGGTTCTACGAGGTCCGCAAAATTGAATTTGCAAAGACGCAGATCGACCTCATGCAGGTGACGCCCAATACGCTGGAGCCATACCCCGGCCCGTGGCTGGAGCCCTCCATTCGCCGGCGTGCTCGTGTGACCTCCGTGTTGCGTGCCATTGGCCACCAGGAGCATGGGGATTATTGGCGCATCGGAACCAAGGCAATCAAAGAAGCCGGACAGTTCGCGCGCGATAATTGTTCTAACTATTTCGAATTCCAACATCAATGGCCGGAGCTCGTGCGCAGCGTCTGGTCGAACTCTCCGCTGGCCACGCAGCTTGGCAATGAGCGCGTCGTGCAGAATACAAGCGCAGGATTCACGGGTCGTTTCTCTGCAATCAAGAGCGAATAGCGGGCATTCTTGTGGATACCACAAGAATCATGAGCATAGTGATGCTCTGCATCAGCTTTTTGCTCTTTGGCATTATGGCGGTAATGGGAATCATCTACCACGATACGGCTCCGCTTGCGGTGCCGATTTTTGCGATTTCCGGCTTGCTCGTCATTACGGTATACGCGTTGCGCAGTGCGGGCGAATCCGATCACGCCCGTGCACGGCAATCTAACCAAACGCTTGACCTGGCCACAAAGACGGTAACCTATATGCGCGAGGGTCTCGATACGCATTCCGCACAATCGGTTTGCGACCTCCTTTTGCCTGCAACTGTTGCAGATGCTGTTGCCATTACCGACCGCGAGAAGATACTTGGCTTTTCCGGAACCGATAAGGAAAACCACGAGCTCGGCTCTCCTATCCAGACAGACAGCACGCACGAAACGCTCGAAGATGGCATGACGCGCATCATGGAAAGCTCTCGGGAAGTTGGCTTTCGTGGCGATGCGAACAAGCTCCAGGCCGGCATCATCGTTCCGCTCATCGTCAATAAGCATATCGTCGGGACAATCAAGTTCTATTACCGATCCGCACGCAAGCTCGGAGAAAACCAGAAGGCGATTGTGGAGGGTTTTGCCCAGCTGCTCTCGACTCAACTATCGCTTTCGTATCTTCAACAGCAAACCGAGCTCGCTGCCCGCATGGAGCTCAAGGCTCTGCAGGCCCAGATTAATCCTCATTTCCTGTTCAACACCATCAACACCATCGCTGCTATTACACGCACGGACCCCGCAAAGGCCCGCGTGATGTTGCGCGAGTTTGCCACGTACTACAGGCGCCTGCTCGAAAACTCCGAAGATCTGATTCCGCTTTCGAAGGAAATCGAGCAAACCGAGCGATATCTGCTGTTTCAGCGGGCACGTTTTGGCGAGGATGCCATCACGATGAAGGTAGATGTCGAGCCAGGACTCGAACTGCTTCAGGTACCCTCGTTCGTCATGCAGCCGATTGTTGAAAACGCCGTTGGACATGGACGTCGCGACGATGGTTCCCCGCTGAACATCGAGGTCAAGGTCTACCACGCCTCCGACAGCGTCATCATCTCGATTGCAGATGATGGCGTTGGGATCGAGCCGGAGCGACTCGACAATCTCATCGAGGGCGGTTCGCAAACGGGTATGGGCATCGCGCTCAAAAACGTGAACGCAAGGCTCAAGGCTTATTTCGGGGCTATTTCTGGTTTGTATATCGATTCGGAATATGATGTGGGAACCACCGTGTATCTGAGTCTCTACGATGCTCTCGTCGACCAAAAACTCGACGACGAAGAGGAAGAGATCGAAGAAATACTCTAGCGGCTTATCCCTGCGTAAAATTGAAACGAGCTGCGCTCGCTTCATCAGCATTGCATTGTGGATTCCACCTAACCGTTCTCGAATGGCTTTGCATAGCACTGCGCATGAAGTCGATTGTATCTTCTTTTGATGATAGAATCAGAAGGCACGGCGCGAAGGAGAGTCTTTATGCTCAAGGCAATTATTGTTGACGACGAAGCACCAGCACGTTCCGAGTTGCGTTTTCTGCTCGATGAAACTGGGCAGGTAGAAGTAGCCGCAGAGGCGGCAAATGTCCGCGAGGCAATCGAAAAACTTAAAGATGTCGGCGCTGACATCATGTTCCTCGACGTGAACATGCCGGGTGTCGATGGCCTGCAACTTGCAGAGGCGCTTACCAAGCTTAAGTACCCCCCGTACGTGATCTTTGTTACGGCGTACAGCGAGCATGCTGTCAAGGCGTTTGAAGTTAATGCGACTGACTACCTCGTAAAACCGGTCGAGACTGACCGCTTGATGGTTGCCATCAATAAGGTCAAGCAGCTTATCTCTTCTCAGGGGCGGTCCACTGCCAATGAGCGCATCCCCGTCGAAAAAGGCGGGAAAAAGCTCCTCATTCCCGCTGGCAAGATTCACTTCATCATGGCTAAGGACGATTATTCGTATCTTCATACAGAAAACGATCGCTACCTTTCCACCGTTTCCCTTGCACAGCTGGAGGCCAAGCTCGAGCCGCTTGGCTTTTTCCGTGTGCACAGACGCTATCTCGTCAACCTTTCGTGCGTAAACGAGGTTGACCCGGTAAGCGGCGGGACCCTGTTGCTAACGCTTGCCGGCGAAGAAGAGCAGATACCCGTTTCGCGTCGGCGCGTCGCAGCTCTCAAAAAAGCGCTGGGTCTGTAAGCGAGGCGCAGCAATGATTCCGCTCTTGTGTATGTTCTTGGGCGGTCTAACATGATTGTTCAAAACAGACATTGTGATGGAGTGGTCCCGAGCATGACTCGGGGCTGCGAGCGTATATGAAAGGGCAGCTATGGCAGAGCAGATAACCTACAAAGATGCTGGTGTCGATATTGACGAGGGTGCTCGCGCAGTCGACGCAATTCGTGCAAGCGTCAAGTCCACCTATCGCCCCGAAGTCATCGGCGATATCGGCGGTTTCGGAGGATTATTCTCGGCCGCCGCGTTCAAGAATATGGAAGATCCCATCCTGGTGAGTGGCACCGATGGCGTTGGGACCAAACTAGCCTTGGCTCAAATGGCGGGCAAGCATGACACGGTGGGAATAGACCTGGTTGCTATGTGCGTAAACGACGTGCTTGCATGTGGCGCCGAGCCACTGTTCTTCCTCGACTACGTTGCCATCGGCAAGCTAAAAAGCGGCCATGTCGCCCAAATTGTCAGCGGTATTGCTGAGGGATGCCGCCAGGCGGGCTGTGCGCTCATTGGCGGAGAGATGGCGGAGCACCCTGGTGTCATGGACCCGGATGATTATGATTTGTCCGGTTTTTGCGTTGGCGTTGTCGACAGGCCGAAGATGCTCGATTCGGCGAGCGTGCAAGCGGGGGACATCGTGCTTGGATGCGCCTCGACGGGTGTCCATTCCAATGGGTTTTCGCTTGTCCGGCGCAGCGTAACAGAGAAGCAGAGCTTGGAAGATTTGCAAGCACCGCGTGCGAAGCTCGGGGGTGCATCTATCCTCGAGGCGCTGCTCGCTCCCACGCGTATCTACGTCAAGTCGATCCTTGCACTTATTCGTGCATGTCCTCAAGTGCACGCCGTTGCCCATATTACCGGCGGCGGCATAACAGAAAATCTCAACCGGGCTTTACCTCAAATGCTCGACGCGAGCATAAAGCTTGGCAGCTGGAGCTGCCCGCCAATCATCGATTATGTTGTCGAGCAAGCTGGTCTTTCTCAAGAAGAGGCGCTCAAAACCTTCAATATGGGCGTGGGCATGTGCGTGATTTGCCCGCCCGATCTTGCAGAGGATGCAAAGGCCCTGCTCGAGCAAAACGGTGAAAACGTCTTCGAGATTGGCACAATTGTCGAAGGCAGCGGAAAGGTTGTGTACCATGACTGATCGCCAAGCTTATAAGCCTGCAGTCCCCATGCGTATTGCTATTTTCATCTCGGGTACGGGCACCAATATGGTCGCAATCATCAATGCGATAAAGGCGGGGGAGCTCGACGCGAGCATCGAACTGGTCGTTTCATCTAATTCGAAGGCAAAGGGCATTAAGCGCGCCCAAGAGGAAGGGCTTGACACGCTGGTGTTCGAGATTGCGGATTACGCTAATCCAGAGGCAGTCGATGCAAGGCTGGTAAGTGAGCTGCAGGCCCGCGGCATTGACTATGTTGTGATGGCGGGGTACATGCGAAAAGTCACTCCTGTGTTGCTCGAGACATTTCCAAACCGCGTGGTAAACCTTCACCCGGCGTTGCTGCCCAAACATCGTGGAGCACATGCGATCCAAGATGCGTTCGATGCTGGTGACGAGGTCACGGGTATTACCATACATTTTGCAAACGAGGAGTACGACAAGGGCCCCATCATTTTCCAGCATGAGGTTCCCATTGTGCCAGGCGAGACGGTCGATGAGCTCGAGACCAGAATCCATGCTGCCGAGCATGAATACTATCCCAAAGTGCTTCAGCAGCTCGCGCATGGCAATATCGTTTGCGGGTGATTTCGCTGGGGCGGCGCGCCCGCTCATGCGCTCGCTGATCGCTCCGTTATGCCGGAGGGCGCCAGCGTTTCAGGGATGGCGCCGAACGCGCGTGCGCTCGCT
>CACZSV010000149.1 GCA_902783925.1 uncultured Coriobacteriaceae bacterium | reverse complement strand
GGTGGACAACGTCGTTTTTGCAACGGCACGCGCCGACGCCCAGCCCAACGGATGTATCGTGGGGATGAAGAAGATCATCGACGACGAGACTGTGTATCTCTCCGATCAGTTCTTCAAGAAGACGCTCGCCAACATTCAAGAGAACCCCAAGGTATCGATCATCTGGTGGGGTGACGAAGGGGCCTACGAGCTTTACGGCACGGCGCGCTACGTCAATGAAGGACCCGAGTGGGAAGAGCAGGCTGCGTGGGTTAATGCCGCGTTCGAGCAGATGGGCAAGCCCATCAAGTCTAAGGGCGGCGTGTATATCGACGTCGAGTCCGTTTACAGCTCGAGCCCCGGTCCGTCTGCTGGCATGCAGCTTGCGTAAGTCAGGTGGCAGATTCGGGCATGCTGTCGTGGGCGGCGCGCTCCCGCCTGGGCATGGCGACGATGCCTTCATATCCATTCTGGTAGTATTCGTTACAACGATGCTGATAAGCGCGATGGGCGGCTCGTCTGGCATGACTTCGCCACGAGAGCGCCTCGACCGGAATATGAGGAGACGAGAGCGCATATGGGAAGAGAAGAGATACTCGGAACATGGAATAGCACGGAGTATAAGGACAAGAAGGGCCGTATGCACCGATACGAACGACAGGAGATCACGTTCAACTCCGATGGCACGGGGAACTTGTACTCGAAGACGCTCTTTAGGAAAAATATACCCTTTACGTGGGAATTCGATGATCCCGATTTCAGTATCCATGGTCTTGCCGGTGCAGGTTCTGTTGCCATGGCGGCAATAAAAGACGACGAGCTCGGCATCGTCGAAAGCGGAATTCTAGTGGTGTATGAGAAGGCGTGAGACGCAGAAGCGTCGGCTCGTCAGTCAGCCGGATGCATCTCGACGGGCTGAGTTATTTCTTCTTCTTGTTATCAGTCAAAATACGGTTTGCTTGACCGATTAACTCGTCAAGCGAATATTCGGTCTTGTCGCCATCATCGCGCAGCCAATCCGTCCTAAACGAGACAATGCGGTCTTCGGCGTTTCCCGGTATGGCAAGAAGGACGACATGCCCATCGACGGAAGATACATGGGCCCACCTCAAAGGGAATGGTAGTGCGAGTCGCATTCCGTCTCCATTGGGGTCGAGAGAGCCTTCGAAGAAGTTGCGGGTGTTTACGGTCCCGTTGGAACAGGTGGCAATTATCGTCTCGATGCTGCCGTTTTCGCCAGCTAATGCGGCAACGTCAACGACGGTCTGATCGAACGGGGTTTCGCGAAATAACTCTCCAGTCTTGGAATCGAATATCAAGACGTTGCGCCCAACCCTGACAGGAACGGCGCTGGTACTTCCTATCGGTTCGCTGATGACCGGTTCGCCCGGTATCAATGAACGTATTCCTGCGTCTTCTATCATCTCCGAAGAGAACGAGCCCTCGTATCTCCATTTGAGAACCAGTTCTTCGTCGAACGATTCGATAGCGAATCGTCGCGTCATATCGTCAGATGTCATCGGCTCGGCGGAAGCGGCAATGATTGAGCCATCGATATACTCCAGAGATGTTGCGTATGAGTATGCCAGGTCTACGCTTTTGTTCGTCTTGATGTCGACCTCGCTTCGGAACAGACGATTGCCAAACGTGGAATAGTTGGTTCCAAGACGCGAGCCCGAAGTGGTGAAGCACGTCGTTGCAGTCGAGAGGACTTCCTCGTCGCGAAACTCAGCAGCGGAAGAGCCGCCAGATTCGAGGTCGGCTATTGCCACACCGTATCCGCCTTGGGATAAGGGCATGCACATGCTCACGAGATCCGTACCATTCGGCGAGTTGAACGAGGGGCAGCCCGTTCCTGACGATGTTTCGATCAGCTTACCCGTTTTGGCTTCGAACCACGCGAGGACACCGCCGCCGCCTCCATTACCAACCAGAAGGTAATGCTCGGTTGCTCCCATCGATCGCACGTATAGACCATCGACAAACGGGGCGGCTTCTTCGGGCATGTTGCAGTTTGCAAGCTTTCTGCCCGTCAGCATGTCATAGGTGCTGACGTTGCCATCGCTATCGCTCACCGCAAAATAGCCACCGGATTCGCTGACGGCAATTGCGCCAGCGCGGTCTTCTTCGATTTCGATTCGGTGCGCATAGCTGTTTTCGATGAGTCCCAAAGGCGCATCAGTTGCGATTTCGTAACTCGCGAGCCAAAGTGAATCGCCGCCGCTGCCAATCTCAAGCGCGTTTTCGAGAGCTGCTCGCGCTTCGGGAACATATGGCCTATCGTTAGTCGATTCCGATTTTGGTAATGCCTCCAGCGCTTTCTCGAGCGCGCCGTAGCGGTCGCCATGGGCGAGCAGTTCTGCTGATTCAGCGGCTAGCTTTCTTGAATCTGCAGCGAGGGAATCTTGCCGCGCTCCCAAAGCAAACACGAGCGCGACAGCCAGTATTGCGACGACGAGTGCAGATGTCGCTGCGACGATGGCGTTTCTCTTTCGCCTGCGCGTGCGGTCTCGCTGCTTCAGGTCGTCGTATCTGCATTCGGCGATTGCCGCTATGAGACGAAGCGTTTCGTCGCGCGCTTTGCCCGATGCCTCGGGCCTCATATCGACGGCGAGCGGACTTGAATATTCCTCGTCGGATAATCCGAATTCAGGAGCTCTTGGTCGCAGGTACTCGGGAATGCTCTCTGCTGAGCTACCAGCGGCGAGAACCGTGAAGACTCGCCCGCGCCCATGCATTTCGATGAACACCTCAACCTCGCGCTGCACCCAGATGCTCTCTCGCGTGCCGGGCGTGCATATGACGACAAGCGAGCTTGACGTAGCCAAAGCCTCGAGGATACTGGCTGGCAGCGAATGCGCAGCCGCTAGTTCGTCTGTGTCACGGAAGCATTTCCCCAGCCGTCCATCGGCGAACTTGCTAGAAGCCCCGCTCGGGATTCTAAAAGTCTCTATTGCCCCTTGAATGCGCTGTGCGATCTCGGTGTCGCGGGGGAGGTGCCTGTAGCTGATAAAAGCGGCGTAATCGAATGCTTCCGTGTCTGTTTCGCCGGATTGTTTCTCGGCGCAATACGGACAGAACATGGCGTTGTCGGGAATATCCCTATGGCATGCTTTGCATTTCATGAGCTGATTATAGAGGACTGTTACGGCAAACACGCCTTCCCGTTCATTGGGCAAGCGTCGGGAGGGCACGCGTTTAGCATTTCGAAATGGGCGTTTTCGAGAGTGGGCTTTTGACGCTGTACGAGAAAGTGTGATGTGGGGAAGCGCCGGCACAGATATCTAACGTGTTGCAAACGATTCATTGCTGAGCGGGCACGCTCGTCCTGCTTTCCCCCAAATATGCACCCTGTCAAGATACATGCAGCTGTTCAATTGATGTGCATTCACGACAGAGAACAGGTCGGAAAGAAGACAGTGGATTGGGCGGCTGCAGCTATCGCGCGCCTGGTTGCCGCATCGTTCACGTTCGTGTGCGAACGCAGGTTCCAGCTAGTCGTTCTTGGCAAGAGCGTGTAGATAGGCACGAGATGGGGGACGGACATCATGAGGCTCTATCATGGCTCGAGCGTATCGATTGAAAAACCCGACGTCTCGCTTAACACGGGTTTCTCCGATTTAGGCACGGGTTTTTACCTAACCGACGACCTTGCGGCTGCACAGTGGCGAGCGGCATCGCGTGCGCGCATGGACGGAACCGAATCTGGCGTCGTGTCAATCTACGAATTCGACCAGGATGCAATCGAGTGGGTGGGCTGGGGAACAGAGCTGCCCACGCCTACACCCTCGTGTTTTGGCCTGCATTTTGCAGAAGACGCGCAGGGTATCGCTGCATGGGCTCGCTACATCGTGTCGTGCAGAAAAGGCCATACAGAGGTCGACGGAATTGGCGGGCCTGCGGTAGTGCGTGCGTGGATCGCCACAGAAGAAATAGAGATAGTCTGCGCCGGGCTTCTTTCGGCAGATGAGCTTGCGGAGTTCATCGAGGTCTCCGAGCTCATCGTTCAGTATTGTCTTCGCGAGCAGCGTCTGGTGGATGAGCATCTGCACTTTGTGGAGGCAATCGCGTAGCGTGCTGGCGCAGGTCGGCTCGACGGTGCTGTTGCGTGTGCTCACTAGATCAGGCCGGCAGCATAGGGCTTATCGCATTTGGGTGAGCTGAGCGGGCACTGCTTCTT
>CACZSV010000148.1 GCA_902783925.1 uncultured Coriobacteriaceae bacterium | reverse complement strand
TCGATGGAAGCGCGCTCGTCAAAGTTGGCGATAACACCGCGCTTGGAGAAACGATCGATTATGGGGTGGTTTTCGTCGAGCTCCTCGATGACGGAAAGCAGGTACATTTCGATTGGGGTGTATTCAGCACAGTTGCCCTTGAACAGATTGGCGATGGCGGTGTTTTTGGAATCTGGAACACGTGCCATAAGGTTATAGCGAGAAACATGCCAGCCGGCTTCTCCCGCCGTACGGCCTTCTTGCGTCCGTTCCTCAAGCTTTTCCATTCCCATATCTCGTCCTTCCAAAGCCAGGATGCGACGTGTTAGCACTCGTTCGCGCAGGCGCGCATCTTCGCGAGGGCGCGCGAGAGCTTGGTTGCCACGGTAGAGGGGTTCATACTCAGCTCTTGCGCGATTTGCACATTCCGCATATCTTCTCGATATTTCAGCAACACGATCTCACATTCATCTTCGTCGAGAACTGAAAGAAGACGCATCGCAAAATCATTATCTTCGACAGCACCTATTTCGGCGGGCTCGGCAGCGACCTGCTCAGGCAGATGCTCGAGCGCCACGGTCATACGTTCTTTTCTAAAATAGGAAATCATGCAATTGCGGGCAATTGTCACGACCCAGGTGCTGAACTTGGCACGAGCGGGGTCGAAGGTGCCGAAAGCACGCGCGGCCTTGCAAAACGCTTCTGCAACGACATCTTCCGTAGCATCAATATCGTGCATCCGTGAGCGAACGTAACCAAACACGAGCCCGTAGCTTTCCCTGTACAGCTGCTCGAACTCGCGTTTCTCGTCATCGTTTGAGATGACTCTGAACCGTTTATTTCTTGGTTCGTCGCTCGTCGTATTCTCCATTCATCAGACGAGCCTCAATATCGCCGGCGGCAGCCAACATATCGAGCTGATCCTCAGACAGTATAACCCCAGTTACACCATCATCGTCGGAGATATCATCAGAACCGAGCAATTCAAGACAGCGAGCCAGCAAAGCTTCGCGGAACGTTTCTGTTCCTTTGGAGAAATCCTGTTTGAGGAGCTGTTTCACCACGCTCTCAAACTTCCTTTCGTCCATGCTCGCACCCTCTCTCATTTCATCTGCCTTACGTTTCATTATACGCACGTATCTAATAGTCCATCTCAAACTTGTTTTAATTATTCATTTGCCCAGTCGGACGGGCTGTAGCCCGACCTAGCTCGTGAATCGGCATGACGTGGCCGACTCACGAGCCGATTCACCGCTAGCATATTAGTACCCGATGAGCGGTTCGCGTTTCAGTTGCAGCAACAATGCGAAGGGATCTTCGGGTTGAGTGGATGCGCATATCTGCTCGATGCGCATGCAGGCGTGAAATACCTCGACGGCGATCGTATCGATGCGAGAGGCCTGCTCCTCATCTAGATATTCCTCGAGCCTGCCATTGGAGAAGCCTTCGGCGGACACGCCCAGAAAACGCGTGGCCAACGCAACATCGTAGCGACCGATAGCGCAAAGCAGGCCAACGACATCGGCGGTCACCTCGTCCCAAACCGCCAACACGTCATCTGGCATCAGGCGACGGCACACGACGTGCGCGCATTCGTGATGCAGGCGAATCTCGCGGGAGATAGCCGTCCACTCATTGCTTTCATATGGCGTCTCGTTAGCCGCAACGTTGCTATAAGGCCCTTCCGAGATGACGACAAGCTCGCTTCGGAAAGCGCCCGGCTCCTGTGCAAGACGCGCGAATTCGGTGCGCCAATCTTCTCCGCCCGCCGCTACGTACGCTTTTCGCGCATTGACCACCTTGCCCCAATCGGCAAGGCCCCTGTACGTGATGGCGCCCACGGTGCGCGCTATGGGTTCGGGCGCAGACTTATGCCCGATAATCTGCAGAAATGTCTCGAAATCACGGCGACGCTCAAGAAAGAGGACTTCCACCGAACCTGCAGGGGTGCCGACATTGCGTAGCTCGTCGAGCGCGCTTCCCTCGAAATGGTCGAGATTCGCGTTTTCGGGTTCAATGCCGAGCCCAGCCGCGAGCTGATGCGCTTCCAGCGCGTCTTCAGCAGGCGCAACATAGAGCTGCGGGAACCTGCGCGCCAAAGCTCGTAGGGCGTCCTCCCCTTTCAAGCTTTCGCCCGTATGTACCTGAGGCATCGTCTATCACCTTCGATAATCGTATCCGGTTCAGGATTCTTCATCGAGTCGTTGGCGTTCGACAAGACCGGCGAAAATGCCCTTTTTCGCGATGAGCTCGTCGTAGCTGCCCTCTTCGGCGATGCGCCCGCCATCCACCACGAGGATGCGGTCGCAGTGGCGCACGGTGGAAAGGCGATGCGCTACCACGATGCGCGTGCATTTCAACGTATCGAGAGAATCGCTTACGTGCTTTTGCGTCTTGTTATCGAGCGCGCTGGTGGCCTCGTCGAGCATGAGGATGCTGCGCTCACCGCATACCGCACGCGCGATCATCAAACGCTGACGCTGACCGCCGGAAACGCCGCCGCCGCCTTCGGTGACGAGCGTTTGCATGCCCATGGGCATCTTGCGAATATCATCGGCGATTCCCGCGACCTCGGCAGCCTCCCAGGCATCGTCGATCGTGGCGGTGGGCGTCGATATGGTTATGTTCGACGCGATATCTCCCATGAAGAGCTGCCCGTCTTGCATCACCACGCCAATATGCTCGCGAAGTGAACGCAGGTCGACCTTGGTAACATCGTGATGGCCGTAGAATATAGACCCGCGCTCGGGCACCTCGAAGCCGAGCAGAAGACGCAAGATAGTTGACTTGCCGCTGCCGCTAGTTCCCACAAACGCAATGTATTCGCCGGAATGCACTTTAAACGAAAGGTCTTTCAGCACATAGGGCTGCTCGTCGCCATAGCGAAACGAAACGCCCGAAACCTCGATTGAACCGGACAACGATTCCACCGACGGCTTATCTTCTGCGATTTCCGGCGTTGCTTCCAGTATTGGCTCGACCATATCGAGCATGGGACGAATCTGGGCAACCTGGCTGGCAATAGCCGCGATTGCCGTAATCGCCGCAGTCACCTGTCCGTAGGCAACGTTAAACGCCATATAGTTAGCCACGCTCACGTGGCTTGTCCCCGCGAGATAGTAGATGGCGATGATGCCAATCAGGCCGACCAGGGTGACGATTGCGGGAAGCGCGATTACGATGGCCGGGCGATTGTATGCGGGACGCGCGTAGGCAGCGTATTTTTGCGCCCATCTCGTAAAAGCACGGTCTTCCGCACCGGCAAGCTTAATCTTCTGCACACCGTTCAGCAGAGCCGTTACCTCGCCAGAAAGCTTGACGGAGGCTTCCATGGTCTCTTTGGCAAAGCGCACGGCAACAGCCGTGGAAAGCACGGTGAGAGCCATCTGAATAAACGCGACGAGAAACGCGGGAACTGCAAGAGCGGGGGCATAGACGCCAATCTGGATGATATAGACAATCGAAAGAGTCACCGAAAGACCCGAACCCAGAAGAATCGAGGCAAACTGTTGCAAGAGCACCGTCACCGTGGATACACGGCTCGCCAGATCGCCCGACGAATAGTCCTTGAAAAACGAGCTCGGCAACGCAAGCACGCGTGCAAACGTCGCCGCCTCGGTTATCACGTCAAGTTTTATCGTGACACGCGACGTGACGAGATTGCGGCATGCGCCAATAAGCACAGTCGAGACCGCGACCCCAAGTAGAAGCGCAGCAATAGGCAGTATGAGGCCGGTTTGACCGCTTGGCGCCACCACGCTAAAAGCGACCTGGTTGGCCCAGGCGGGCGCAAGTCCCACGAGCGTGACAGCGAGCGCCGCGACAAAAACGAGAAGATAGTCGTTTGCATCGAAAACGCGCAGGATAAACGTGATCAGATCGCGCGTCTTGAGCGGTTTTGACGGCAACGGCCTGTAAAACAGCACCGCTTCCTCTTCGAGATGCGCGCATATTTCACGCGTCACCTTACGTTTTCTTCCGGTACCGGGCTCGATGTAGGAATACCCGCGCACGCCGCGTGGCAAAAGCGCAATGGCCTCGCCGGTATCGAGCTTGCCGAGCATCACTCCGAACGCCCTAGTCTGCCAGCCCTTTCCCAGACGCACGTTGCGCCGCATCGTGCCAGAGGGACGGCAGAGCCAATCGGTGCGCTCTTCCACATCTTCGATTCCCTCTGGAACATCGCCGCATTCAACGCCTATATGCTTGAGGCATACACGCGCGGCAGCATCCGCCTGCTCCACGTCGCGGACGCTGAAGCGGGGTGCAGAGCGTAGACTGCTGACGCTGGAAGCGAGTTCGGCGTAGGCGCGCTCGACCATCTCGCCATCTTTTCTCGCCCGCGTCTCTATTTGCGATTCGATCCATCTCATGCCGCTGCCCTCGCCGGCTTTACCATCAACGTACTCATCTTCTAATCATTCCTCACGAGCTCCGCATAGGCGCCGTCTGCCGCCAAGAGCTCGTCATGTGTCCCCCGCTCCGCGATCTTGCCCCCGTCGAGAACGATGATCTCGTCGCAATCGCGTATGGTCGAAAGACGGTGGGCTATCACGATACAGGTTATTCCTCGGTCTCGGATTCGCCTGATAACTTCGGCTTCGGTTTTTGCATCGAGCGCGCTCGTTGCCTCGTCGAGGATAATCACGGTCGGATCTTGAGCGAGTACGCGGGCAATTTCGAGGCGCTGCAGCTGCCCACCAGAGAAATTCCGCCCACCCGAAAGGATTCGCGAGGAATAGGCGCCCTCGCGCTGCAAGATCACCTCGTGGATATTCGCGTCGCGGCATGCGAGTATGACCTCGTAATCCTCAATCGACTTATCCCACAGCTTCACGTTATTCGAGACGCTGTCGTCAAAGGTGACGATGTCCTGATCCACGACGGCGAGCGATCCGCGCAAAACGGGACGCGGTATTTCGGCGATGGGCGTATCGTCGAAGCGAATCTCACCGCCCCAAGGCTCATAAAGCCCGCTCAAAAGTTTTGCCACGGTAGATTTTCCGCAACCAGAACCACCTACGAGCGCAACCCATTGCCCCGGCTCCAGATGAAGACTGAAATCTTCGATAAGCGCTGGCTCGAGCGGAGAATACCCAAAGGTGACATTATCCAGATCAACTTTTCCCTGCAGCTTCTCATGCTCGAGCTTCGAGACATCGACGGTAGACTCTGGTTCTTCGGGAACATCCACTGGATAGCGCAGGACATCCTCGACACGCTCCATCTGGGTCTGCATCTCCTGAACCGTCTGCCCCAGAGTGATCATCTGGCTCATTGGCGTCATGAACGCCGAGAGAAAACCCGTGAACGCCAGCAGCATACCAGGCGTGAATTCGCCTTCCACAATGAGCCATATGCCGTGCACGAGCACTACGATATTGGCGAACTGCGTGAGCAATAGAGGCACCATACCCAGATACTCGTTAATCCGTGCGGTACGTGTGTTGCCTTCGTTTACAGATGCCTGAAAGCCTGCCCAGCGCGCAAAATAACCCTTCTCGGCGCCAGAAGACTTAATCGTCTCGATCATCTGAATGCCGCCAACCGTCGTAGCGTAGAGTTTGCCGTTGTCCGCCAGTGCCGCACGCGCCACATTGATGCGCTTTTTCGAAATATAATGTGCGACAAAGGCATTGGCAACGACGGTGATGAGACCGACGATGGTGAGCGCCACGCTGTAGTTGAGCATGATTATCAGATATAAGACGAGCATCGCCATATTCACTAGGACGGGCGCGAGCTGCCCGACGAGCGAAAACGCGATCGACTCGTTCATCGTCTGACGTTGCTGCAGGTCGCCCACCATGCGCTGCGCGTAGAAACCCACGGGCAGATGCAGCAAATGACGCATGAAGCGCGAAGACGACACGACCGCGATCTTGCCCTGTATGCGTACAAGAAACAGGGCATTCACAATCGAAACCACTCCCGTCACTAAAGCGAGCACGAGCATGACAGACGTCAGCGAAACGAGCCATTCCGGATCCTTGCCGGTAAGGATGCGATCCATGAACACCTGGCCAAGCGATGTGTTGACAATGCCCACAACGGAGACAACCGCGGCAGCCAGCATGACAAAGGCGATGGCAGGGCCGAGACCCTCGAGGCGCTTACGAGCGAATTTGATCGTATCGGGCTTCTGGCCGCCTTCTTCGAAGGCATCGGTCTTCTCGAACACGAGTACGATCCCGGTAAAGCTATCCTCGAATTGGTTGATGGGAATTTTCACCTGACCGCGCGCCGGGTCGTTCACAAAGGCGTATTTGCCCCTGAAACCGCGCAGCACGACAAAATGGTTGAAGTTCCAAAATAGTATGCACGGCATGTCATTGCGCTTACGCAGGGCCTTGGTCGACATCGTCATGCCCTTGGCCGCAAGACCATAGGCACGCGCGGCCTTCAAGACATTGGATGCCTTAGAGCCATCGCGGGAAACACCGCAATCAGCTCGGATCTTCTCGAGCGGAACCCATCTGCCGTAATACGCCAAGATCATCGTCAGGCAGGCAGCGCCACATTCCAACGCTTCCATCTGCATGACCTGGGGGACTTTTACAGGTCTCGCCATTATTTTACGCCTCCGAGGATAAGGCTTAATGGCGCAATACGTTCAGTCGTTATGGACACGGTGATAGGCACGCCAATAGCAAGTTCGGACACATCTCCCTCAAAGGTGACCTGATATGCCCAATCGTCCTTCACAAGCGAGCTCACTAGATAATCGTTGACGAGCACCCGAGAAGCCTCTTCGCGCGAGAGGGGAACGGCTCCCACCGTTGCTACCTTCATCTGCTCATCGCCAACATATGCCGCATCACCTACGACCACCTTTGCGGAGTCTTCGACGGATAGAAAGCACATCGCCTTACCATTGACCACGACTCCTGTCGAGGAAACACTCGTTGCAGCTGAGCCGAATATGCCCCAGGCAAGCAGCCCTGCCAAAAGCGCGATGCTGGCGGCAAGTATCACCCAGAGGCTCGGATTTGTAACCCGTAGATACTTTTCCAGATCGTCGGGACTCCGAAGCTTTTCGGTAGCCTTTTTATTGAATATCGAGCTCGGCGCTTCGGCCATTAAATTGATTCCTCTCGCTTGCAAACGTCTTCTTGCTTGCGCCTGCAAGATGTTATCCATAGCATCGGGGACGTTCTCCTGCCCCGAATGCATTGCTTGTGCATGTACTCAGCATAGTATTCTAGCAGTATGAAACCTGACGGCTCCTATTGATTCCAAATCGTATGAGTTACAGGACTTTAGCAGGGCTGTCCCATCATTTCATTTCGCACGTGGGGACGCGTTTCGGCGCGCTCACAGAGATCAGCTGCTGTCTTCACGGGCCGCCCACATGCTCGCCTCATTTTGCTTCACCGCAAGCTGCCATTCATCGCTTTTCGAATAAAAACTGCATTACACGTCGCCCATTGGGCATATACTTCATTCATCTGATGCAAGGGCTTGGAAGGGATTCTGGATGGAACCGAATCTCCAATCGATATTCATCACGAATGCCATGAGCGTTACGCTCGTCATCATGCTCTTCATCACGAGCTACCTTACTCGCGAGAGACGTCGTACATCCGACAGATTATTTACTTTCATGATCTTTGCCTGCGCATTTGCATGCGTATGCGAGTGTTCAACATGGTTTGCGGACGGGCATACCAATCCCCTTGCGCGCTTTGCCAATTGGTTTGGCAACACATACTGCTATCTCTGCACTACGTTTTATCTATATCTGTGGGTTCTCTACGTTGATTTGCGTCTGCACAAAGGCGAGGAACGTATCCGCCATTGGTATCCCGGTCTCCTTATCCCCGTATGCATTGTCGCAGTTGCAATTATCACCAATCCATTTACGCACATTATGTTCACCATAGACGACGCAAATGTATACAGACGCGAGATAGGCAACTATTCAAGCTATATCATTATGATCGCCTCGCTCGGCTTTAGCGCCTATCTGAAGGCATCGTACCAACGCAAGCATGGCAAGGTGCGTTTCTTTCCCATCTGGGCCTTTATACTCCCCGCCATCGCGGGAGGCGTAATCCAGGCGTGCTTCTTTGGCATCAGCCTTGGCTGGCCATGCGTGTGCCTGGCTCTCACGAGCATTCACATGAGCCAGCAAAACGAGCTCGCCTATGTCGATTCGCTTACCAATCTCTACAACCGCGCGTATTTGGATTCGGCCTTGAAAAACATGCACAGGCGCGGTGTGGCCGGCGGCATCATGGTCGATCTCGACTTCTTCAAGATGATAAACGACACCTATGGGCATTCAGCGGGAGACGATGCATTGCAAGAAGTCGCGGGGATACTCGTGAAAGCCGTCCCGGAGAACGCATTGGTCACGCGCATGGCTGGCGACGAGTTCATGATTCTGTTAAAAGACCCAAACGAAGACGAGCTCGTTGCGATTGAGAACGCACTCGATACCGAAATCGAAAAACGAAATACAAGCAGCGACAAACCGTTCAAGCTCTCGCTTTCGTATGGGCACTGCATCATGAACGCTGACCAGAACACCATAGACGACTTTCTGCGTTGCGTGGATAAGAACATGTACGCGAACAAGGCACGTCATCACGAACGAGAAAGCATGCAAGCCGAGTAACTCGCCGACACGGGTTATGCCTGCAGCCGCAACCTGCGTCGTGATGGCCTGCGGGCCGTACACCTTTTGGGGTTTCGGCCAAAGGTGCGCGCTTCGCCCGCCTACGACCGTACACCTTTTGCTGCCTCGCCCAAAGGTGCAGGGATTCCAGCACCCGGGCCGTGCACCTTTCGGGCTTCCGGCCAAAGGTACACGTATCTTCCGCCTGCGGCCGTGCACCTTTTGGGGTTTCGGCCAAAGGTGCAGGGATCTTCCGCCTGCGGCCGTACACCTTTTGCTGCCTCGCCCAAAGGTGCAGGGATTCCAGCACCCGGGCCGTGCACCTTTTAGGTTTCCGGCCAAAGGTGCACGGGTTTGCCGCCTGGATGAATTACCGACGAGGGATACGGGGCATGGGGGCGCGTGTCCTGGCGCAGTTCCGCACGAGCAGGAAGCGCCAGCGGCGCTTCCACGCGAGCTCAGGACTGTCTGAGCACAGGATGCGCGCCTCCATATCCCGCTGCCACGCATAGCGACAGCTGCTTTTCGCTACGCGAGGCTCTAGCTCCGCGCGGACGCGGCCCCCATCCCAGCACGGTCGTGCACCTTTTGGGTTTCCGGCTAAAGGTGCGCCGGGCCTCCCTATCGGAGCCGTGCACCTTCTGCCCTTGAAAGCGAAGGTGCACGGATCGTCCGGCTGTGGCAGCGCAAAACGCGTTACGCTGCCATTATCCCCGATATTTCGTAAGCAAGCTCAAAAGCGCATTGACATCGACGGGCTTTGCCATATGCGCGTTCATTCCCACTTCAAGGCACTTCTTGGCATCTTCGACAAAGGCATCTGCCGTCATAGCGATGATGGGAATGTCCTGCGCATCGCTTCTCTCCATCGCACGGATTGCCTGCGTCGCCTCGAAACCGTTCATATTGGGCATGCGAAGGTCCATGAGAATGGCATCGAAAGTACCGACCTCTGAGATCGCGAACATTTCCGTGGCAATCTGGCCGTCCTCTGCATGCATGACCGACGCGCCAGCCTCTTCTAGGACAACCGTGATGATCTCTGCATTTATCTCCTGATCTTCTGCAATGAGTATGTTCATTCCCGCAATGCTCGCCTGCTGACCGCCCGCATCTGCTTTTCCCTGCTCTGCTTCTTCATCGCTATCAAGCTTGCTCAGAACACGATACAGGGTCGATTTGAAAAGCGGCTTTGGAATGAATCTGGTGATGTCCGCGGCTTTGGCCTCTTCTTCGATTTCGGACCAATCGTAGGCGGAGATGAGGCTAATGGGCACATCGTCGCCGAGAATGCTGCGAATCTTAACAGCCGTCTCGATGCCATTCATGCCTTTAAGCTTGTAATCGATGAGAACGGCGAAGAAATCGTCGTCGCGCTTGTTCGCGGACTGGCACAGATCTATTGCCTCCTCACCGGTAAGACACCATGTGGGCACGCATCCAAGATCGGTGAGCGTCGCTTCGGCCGATTTACAAAGATCGATATTATCATCCACCACGAGAATGCTCCACGCAGGAAGTTTCATATCCCCTTCTGCATGAAGCACACGCTCAAAGTCGACGGCAATGTGGAAACGCGACCCTTTCCCCTGCTCGCTTTCGACCTCGATGGAGCCTTCCATGGCATCGATGATGTACTTGGAAATGGAGAGGCCCAGGCCCGAGCCCTGCGTCTTGTGCACACGCAGATTGTCCTCGCGCTCAAACGCCTGGAAGAGTTTCTCTTTGAATTCATCGTTCATGCCAATGCCGGTATCCGTCACGGCAAAATGCGTGCGGACCCACTTCTCGCCCTTCTCGCTTTGCTCTTGCCAGAGCTCGATGTTGATGACCCCGTCCTGCGGTGTGAATTTCAGCGCATTGCTGAGGAAATTAAGCAAGACTTGGTTCAGGCGCACGCCATCGCAGTAGACCTCTTCGGAAATGACGTCATGGGTGATGACGTCGAAGTGCTGTCCGTTTTGCTTGACTTGCGGGCGGACGATATCGCAGATCGTCTCGAGCGTCTCGCGCAGCGATAGCTCCTCGTAGACAAGCGTCATCTTCCCACTTTCGATCTTCGACATGTCAAGCACGTCGTTGATAAGACCAAGCAGCTGCTTGCTCGAAAGCGATATCTTCTTGAGCGCATCGTCAACACGCGAGCGGTCGTCAAGATGGTTGCGCGCGATTGACGTTAGCCCGACGATAGCGTTCATGGGCGTTCGGATATCATGGCTCATGTTCGAGAGAAACTCGCTCTTCGCCTTGTTCGCGTTTTCCGCCGCCTGCCGGGCAAGCTCGGCTTCGTTACGGGCCAAGACGGCTTGTTTGTTCGCCTCTTCGGCACGCGCGAGGGCATCTTGGGCCCTATGCGTTGCCTCCTCGAGCGCGGCGACCTGCCTGCGTGTCATGCGCAGGTACATCGAGAATACTACAAGTATGCCAAGCGCGAGGACGATGACGGCAATTATCATTCCTATGGTTCGTGAATTGCCCATGCCCTTGATCGTCTCGTCGAGCACGCCATACGGAAGCACGCTTATGAGATACCAATTGCTGTCTTTGAGCGGCACAGCGCGGACATTGCGATGCTCGTTGATGCCATGCTCCTTATCGATGTATTGAGTTGTGAGCGAGAAGGACTCATTGTTCTTAATTGCCTTTTGGAATGCATCTGCCGCCTGCTGCGCCGTCATATCGTCGGGCGTGAGATATGCGAGGACCTTGTCGATATACTTATCGCCAGCTGGCTGTCCCACCTCGAACACATAGCTGGTATCTCGGCGCACGACATGGAATTCGGCAAGCGAGCCCTCGGAATTGAGGTTCATGATTTCCATGAACTTCGAGGCGGGCTTGCACCACAGAATGCCAATGCTCTGCTCGCCGTTTTGCATGGGTACGCTGAGCGGAGATGCATATATCATATACTGCATCTCGTCGCTCCATCCGCCCGTAACGAACTGCTTGCCCTCGCGGATACCCTCCATGAGAAACGATGGGTCCCCCAAGCGCACGATGGGCGCTCCGTAGACCGACGCGATTTCGCCAGACGCAGAGACCAGCGAGCAGTTCTCGAGCCGCTGCATATGGCCCATGGCGTTAATTACGTTGTTGACCTGATCGGTGCTGGGATTCTCGCCGAGCGCTGCGATTTCTTCCAGCATGGCGTCGAGCTGAGTAAAGCGTATGCTCTTAATTGATTCAAAGCGGTCGGCTTCCTGATCCACGACGCCCTGCAGATACACATCGGCAATCTGACGCACGTCCTTTTCCGTCTGCGTATCCATGTAGCGATTAAGCGAAAGAAAAACGACGATGGCCAAGATGAAAATGAAGAGAAGGCCACCGACGATCACCTTCGTATCGTGTCTCATAGTTCCCCCAACCCCATTCGACGCCATCCTCGATGCTCGCGTTATTGCTCGGCAGCAAACGCGCCGATGGCCTCGAGCGTCATCGTCTGCTTTTGTGCAAGCTCCTCGATGTATGCATCGACTTGCGCATCGTCCATCGTGCGTGCGTTGCCCGGACGAAACTCCTCCGCCAGCACGCTTGCACGCGCGCTCAAGTCATCGAGACCCAAGTTCGCACAGACGCCTTTCATGGAATGCGCCCCTTCGAACGTCCCCTGCGCATCGCGCTCGGTCCAAGAGCTGCGCATGCGGTCGAAAGAAGAATCCGTTGGGTATTTCTGAATGAACTTCGCGATAAGCCCGTCCGTCTGAAGCACGCGCTTGGCACTCTTGTAACTTGCGCCCATGCTTTCATACAGTTCTTCGACAGTCACGCGCATCTCCCCTCTAGTGCATATGCGTTACCGGCTATGGTCTTTGAGATATGCCTCGAAATCATCCGCGCAAAGCGGAGGCGAATAATAGTAGCCCTGTATATAGTCGCAGCCCAGAACCTTGAGCGCGGCGGCTTGTTCGGCAGTCTCGACGCCCTCGGCGACGATTTTGAGCCCCATGCTGTCCGCGAGCATGATCGCAGAACGCAGAATCTGGAAGTCGTTGACCTCCGCGGCATAGCGCACAAGCCCCAAATCGAGCTTCATGATATCCAAGGTGAGCATGAACAGACTCGTGAAATTGGAATAGCCGACGCCGAAGTCGTCGAGCTCGATGATGAACCCATCATCGTGAAGCTCGACGAGCGTCTTATCGATTTGCTCAAGGCAATCTCTGAACACGGATTCGGTTATCTCGATGTGCAAGAGCGAGTGATCGATACCGTACGAATCGACGAGCTGCGAGATCCTTGTGGCGAGGTCGGGGAGTTCGAAGTCTATACGCGAGACATTGACCGATATGGGCACAGGCTCAAGCCCTTGGTCGATGCAACGCCTGATTTCGCGACAGACTTCCTCCCACACATAGAAATCGAGCTGGGTGATGAACCCGTTGTGCTCGAAAATGCTTATGAACTCTCGTGGGCTCACGCTGCCGAGTTCTGGATGGAACCAGCGTGCGAGCGCCTCTGCCCCGCCAACGCCATCCGTGTGAATATCGTGCTTGGGCTGATAGTGCACAGAAAACTGCGTGTTCTCGAGCGCAAACTGCATCTCTTCTTCGATGCGATGTCTGCGCAGGCGCTTTTCATGTACATCGTCTAAATACCAGGCGGTGTTCTCGCTGAAACGGTGCTGCACCGTCTGAAGGGCGAAAATCGCCCGGTCGCATGCCACAGATGGAGTCAGGGACTTATCGACGTGAGGATAGATTCCAAAGTTGATGGTGTAATTACGTTTGCCGTCGAGCTCGTCTCCAAAAGCGAGCCTGTCGGCCCACGTTCCCTGTTGGTGTTTGATGAGAAACGCGAAGACGTCGTCGCTCAAGCGGCCGGCCAAAACAAGCCCGGGCATGAGCGCGCTGAGATGTTCGGCTGCCGCACGGAGAAAGGCGTCGCTTGCCTCGCGGCCGTATATCTCGTTCATCGCGCGGAAGTTTTCAACGTCGCTGCAAACGATGTCGTATTCGCCGGATTCTTCCGCCCGCAAGATTCGTCCCATCTCGTAGAAGAAGATCTCGCGGTTATACAGGCCGGTCAGAGGGTCGGTCTCGACCAGATTAAGCTTGGCAGCGGATTCGCGCAAACGGATGACGCTGCGTATGCGGTTCTTCATGACATCCCTGTTAGAGGACTTCAAAATGAAGTCGTTCGCGCCTAATTCAAGACAGCGAATCTCGTCATCGGTTGTGCCGCTGCCCGTCGTGATGATGACTGGAAGCGAATCGAAACGAGCGTCTTGGCGCTTGCGCTCGAGGAACTCGAAGCCGTCGCAAACAGGCATGTACACGTCGAGCAGAATCAGCGAAATATCTTTGTAGTGCTGTTCGAGCCTTTCGAGACCGACGAGACCGTTTTCCGCTTCGATAATATGGAACTCGTCTTCGAGCAGAGCGCAGAGCACCTCGCGGTTCAGCTCGTTGTCCTCGACAACGAGAACAGTGCGCTTGAGCTCAGAAGCTCCTATGCCCTGTTTTGATTCTTTCATCGTACCCACCAGCAGCTTATCAAACGGGCCAAAACGCAAACAGGGTGACACAATTCACCTTGTTTGTATGGTAACACAGACAAGTACCCAAAAACTCACTTCTACTCCTACATCATTTGGTTCACTAGATTATCCGTTTCGCGTGCGATACGCATCTCCTCGTCGGTGGTGACCACGCAGATCTTGATGGGGCTATCGTCGATGGAGATGATGCGATTCTGACCAACGGCGCCTTCGAAATCATTGCGCTCTTTGTCGAGTATCATGCCCATATGCGCGAGCCCTTCGAAGATACGTTCGCGCAGATCTGCCGAGTTCTCGCCAATACCGGCCGTCATGACGACAGCATCGGTGCGGGTCATGGCTGCATAGTAGCCGCCAATCTGCTTTTGCACGCGATAGACGTACATGTCGATGGCAAGGCTCGCGCGCTCGTCGCCCGACGCGGCTGCATCGAGCACGTCGCGCATATCGCTGCTCGTCCCCGTAATGCCCAAAATGCCGCTTTCGCGGTTGAGGATAGAATCCATCTCGTCAAAGCTTTTGCCTTCGCGTCGCATGACGTAAGTAATGATGGCGGGGTCGATGCTGCCCGAACGCGTGCCCATCATCAGGCCTTCGAGCGGTGTGAATCCCATGGAGGTGTCGATGGACTTGCCATGGTTGACGGCCGTGATGGAACCGCCGTTGCCCAGATGGCAGGTGATGAGACCGAGGTCGCGAAGCGGGCGGCCCAAAAGGTTTGCTGCCTGCTGAGCTGCATAGCGATGGCTCGTGCCATGCGCGCCGTAGCGGCGGATATG
>CACZSV010000147.1 GCA_902783925.1 uncultured Coriobacteriaceae bacterium | reverse complement strand
TGCGGATGACCGGTTTGTTTCGAGCACATACAGCCTTCTGATGCTCAATATGTGCTTCCTAGAGCCCCGGCGCCTGTACATGTTGCTGCTTTTGCCGTTACTTGCACGCGCAAGAAGGCAATCAGTCCCTAGGCTCCCTTTGCGCACGATACTCGCCCGTATGCGCCGAGCAGGCGCTTTCGGATCTTCACCCGAGGCGTATCGGAAAGCGTCCCGAATCATTTCCAAAAACAGGCAAAAAACATTCGACGCGAATTCAAATCCAGGTCCGATTCACGCTAGGTTTTGGGGGTGGTTTGCCCGGTTGCCCGGGGTGCATAGTCTGCGCTGTTGAACGTGTCGACAGGAGTTGCCATGACTACACAGCGCAAACAAACGATAATCGCGGTTGCATGCGGTTTGCTTGCCGCACTTTGCGTTTTTGCCTATACGGCATCAATTAAATCCGAAGCCTCAATGGCGAGAGCTGCAGCGCTACGCCAGTACGGTGGAGAACGCACGCAGGTGCTCGTTGCAAACACAGACATTCCCATCGGAACGCCAATCACCAAAACCAACGCAAGCCAAGAGGAGTGGCTTGTCGACATGCTTCCGCAGGGAAAGGCAGCGCAGTCGTTTGATGAGGCAGATGGGCTCGTCGCACAAGTCGAGATTCGAAAAAACGAACCGATACTGCTCGAGCGCATCGGAGATGGTTCCTCGCGCATAAGCGTTCCCGATGGACTTTCGGCCGTTAGCGTGTCTTCGGACGATGTCCTGGCTGTTGGTGGAGCTATACGCGCAGGATCAGTTGTCGATGTGTACGTCGAAGCCTCTACGGGTGAGATCACGCTCATAGGGGAGCGAATTCTCGTGCTCGAGACAAGCACGCCAGAAAACGCCAAAGACGAGAAGATCACCTGGGTCACGCTCGCCGTGAAACCAACGAGCGTACAAGAGCTCATCTCGGCTTCTGCGAGAGGAACCATTCATTTTGTACTACCCGGCAACAGCGCGGCAAAGCAGGCGGGCTGAACGATGGGGCATGAGTTTGGCGCAACATACGAAACAGCCCCGCTCATAACAGTTGTATCCGCAAGCGGCGGCGTGGGAAAAAGTACGATTGCTCTTATCATGGGCCATCTCGCCGCTCGTGCCGGTCTGCGAACGGCACTTGTCGAAGGCGATCTCCAGTTTGGCGACATGGGCTTTTGGCTTGGCATCGGCACAGACGCTTCCAACCTCTCGCTCATGCAGGATTGCAAACCGGTTCGCATTTTCAACCGCCTGGATTTATTCAAAGCCCCCGCGCTGCCGGAGATAGCAGAGGATATAGCAGATGGAGTCGCGGAACTTGTCGAGAGTATTCGCAGCTCTTACGATCTGGTTATCGCCGATACGGGGCAGTTCTGGTCGGGGCTTACCGGCAGCCTGCTGTGCTCTTCGAGCCTGGTTTTGCTCATCATGGACCAACGCGAAGCATCTGTATACGGTGCGATAAAAGCATACGAGCTCTGCGGGCGCCTGGGCATTCCCGGCGCACGCATAGCCTGTGTGGCAAACAGGCGCTCCGGAAAATCAAGAAGCGAGGTCGGTCGTATTCAAGGGGCGCTCGGGACAGAGAACGTCTTCTGCCTGCAAGACGGCAAGACAAACGTGGAATCTCTCATTGGCATGGGACGAGTCGATGAATTCATCGAGGCGTCAATGCTCCCCACGGATGATGTCGAGCGGCTTCTTTGCGAGACGCTACCAAAAATCGGCCTGCGTTTCGAGAAGCAGCAACGCAAAAAGGCGAGGCGCATATTCTCATGAAGCTCGCTGACTACATACAAAACCCAAGCGAAACACCACTCGAGAGCGAGAGGTCCGTTTCTGAAGAAGACCGCGCGCGTCTACGCGAACTGCTCTACGAGACGGTCTCAAGTGCTCGTATTGCACAGATGCTTTCCAAAGGGCGCGAGTCTGCTCGCCGAGAGCTCGCCGCTTCTATCGAACAGATTATGAGCGCGGGACATTTTGGCCCGGTGACACAGAAGGAACGTGCGCGCCTCATTGAGGATACCCTCGACCTCGTGCTCGGCTTGGGGCCAATCGAGAAGATGCTTAAAGACGCCTCCATCACGGAAATAATGGTCAACGGTCCTGCGTCTGTCTTCTATGAACGAGACGGGGTCATAAACGCAAGCTCGGAGCGATTTGATTCCGAAGAACAGCTCAGGCTCGTAATAGATCGCATCGTTTCTCCTTTGGGAAGACGCGTCGACGAGCAAAGCCCCATAGTCAACGCGCGTCTTCCAGAGGGGCATCGCGTCAACGTCGTCATCCCCCCACTCGCGCTGAGCGGAACCACACTCACCATACGCAAATTCAGAGACGTTGCATACACGCTCGATGAGCTCGTGACCATGGGAACGCTTTCGAAAGAGATGGAGCAGCTGCTGAGCTGGGCGGTTGTCGCAAAAAAGAACATCGCCGTTTCCGGCGGCACCGGCGGAGGAAAAACCACCTTGCTCAACGCCCTTTCAAGATTGATTCCCTATTCGGAAAGAATCGTCACCATAGAAGACAGTGCGGAGCTTCGCTTCGATGAGCATCCGCATGTGGTTCGTCTCGAGGCGCGAATGGCGAATGCGGAAGGACGGGGAGCCGTCACCATTCGCGATCTTGTTACAAACGCGCTGCGCATGCGTCCCGACCGCATCATCGTCGGCGAATGCCGCGGCGCCGAAGCGCTCGACATGCTCCAGGCCATGAACACCGGTCACGATGGGAGCCTCACCACGCTGCATGCGAACTCTCCGGCAGAGGTTGTTCCACGTTTGGTGATGATGGTTCGTTACGGTATGGACTTGCCGACGGAAATAATAGAAGCCCAGGTCGTTTCTGCACTCGACCTTGTGGTCCAACAAGATCGCTTGAGCGGCGGAAAACGGCGTATCACACAAATCGCCATGCGCGGTGCACCCAGCGTCGCAGCCAGTTCGGGCTCAGGACGCTTCTTTACGCCTGTGGTCACCTGGGACAGACGCTCGCAGCGCTATATCTGGTCGGATCCGCCCGAATGGATTCACGACCTCTCATATATGAACATAGCTTCAAATGAGGAGGTGAGCTCATGGGTGCAATCAGTGCAGCATTGCTAGTCCTGGCCCTTCTCACGTGCTTTTACTGCGCGTTTTGCATCGCCTCGCGCATGTACATGCGTTTCGTACATGACAAAACGGAAAGGCATCGAAAGAGGTCGTCTCTTCGCCAAGCAGCGAAAGACCGCATCATGGGCTTTGCTCCGTTGGCAAAGACCGTTGACAAATTATCGAGAGAAAGGCGAGCCGAAGAGTTCGAACGGGACCTACCCGAGGTTCTCCGTCTCTTATGCACGGCGCTTGAGTCCGGTGCGTCGCTGACAATGGCGCTGCGCTACGCAGCAGATAACTGCGACGAACCCCTTGCAAGCGAGCTCAAAAGAACGGTGTGGGATCTAGAAGCGGGACAGGGGTTCGACGAGGCAATTGAAAACCTGAGAGGGCGCACGGGAGGGGCTGAATTCTCCTATCTCGCCATTTGCATGGAGATACAACACAGCTCGGGGGGCAGCCTGCGCGAAATCCTCAATTCGACAGCAGAGATGCTCAAACAGTCGGCTGAGCTCAAAGAGGATCTGCGGACGAAAACAACGCAGGGCCGCCTCTCGAGCAAGATCGTGGCGCTTATGCCATTCGCCTTGCTTGCCATCCTCTCCCTGTTCTCTCCTGGATACCTTTCGGTCTTTTTTGAATCCGCGCTCGGGATCCTTCTCTTCGTCCTCGCGCTGGTCTTGGAGGCAGCGGGGGTCATGCTCGTGTGGCGAGCGCTCAAAATCGACTTCTCCGTCGATCTCGAAGGAGGCAGATGATGGTCCTCTCGACTCTATTGCGACTGCTATGCTGCCTTCTTTCCGCATATGCCATCTATCGCGCGGCACGAGCCGTTTTGACTCATGTGAGTATCGTTTCAAGCAGACGGCAGAGCATTACCTTAGATGATGTATTGCGCGACCGATCCCTCTGCACGATCGTCTTTTGCGCAGTAGCGCTTGTCGTTGCTTATGCAAGCTCGCTGTGGCTTGCTCCGCTTCTGTGTGCTTTGGCATATTTGCTTGCACGCCGCGCACCGCACATACTCGATGAACGCGCAAAACGTGAACTCAGAAGCTTATGCGATGAGAATATTGACGTGATGGCCGACATCGTTGCGATGGGCGTGAGATCCGGTCTCTCGTTCGACTCGGCGCTTGAGCTTTTCTGTAGCAAGTTCGACAACAGGCTCGCCCATGAGATGCGTGCCTGCAAGCTGCGGTGGACGAGCGGTCTGACCTCGCGCGAAGCAGCGCTCGAAGACCTCGCCAGCCGCATAGGGTCCAGGGCGCTCAAACGGTTTTCAGAGACATCCTTGCAGGCGATTCACTATGGATCCCCTTTGGCAGAAATGCTCGCGGGGTTCTCGCGCGACATACGTCAAAGACGCAAAAGCGCTGTTGAACGCCAAATCGAGAAGGCCCCCATAAAGCTTCTCATCCCAACGGGAACATGCATTCTCCCCGCCATGCTCATCTTGGTTATGGGGCCAGTGCTTATCCAATTTATCGGTCAGGGTTTCTAGAGAAAGGATCGAAGATGAACACACTTCGGACCATGGCGCTGCAGGCACACGTGCGCGCCACGACAAGACTTCGCAAAATGAAAGAAGAGGGACAGGGGACAACAGAATACGCAATACTCGTCGGCGTGCTAGCCGTCATCGCAATGATTGCAATTGCCGCGTTCAAGGACAAGATTACCGAGCTGTGGGACGCCATCTCGAGCGGCGTGAACGGACTCTAGTATGCGTAGCGCCACAGTCACAAGGCATGATGAAAGCGGACAGGCCTCGCTGGAGTACCTGCTTGTGGGAATTGTTCTCATGGCATTGATGGGAGCGTTTGCAGCACTGTGGCGCTTTGCAGCCTCTGGAAACATGGAAGCGATGCTCGAGGCAAACATCTCCCATGCGATAAGCCAGTTGGGGGGAATCTGCGATGCGCTTCTCTTCTGAACGGGGGCAGAGCACTGTTGAAGCCGCTTTTCTTCTGCCCGCTCTCTTTGCTGTCTTCGGCCTTCTGCTGCAGCCCGCGATTCTCCTCTACAACCGCTGCATCATGAACACGGCCGCAGCACAGGGATGCAGGCTTATCGCGACTAACACGAACGACGACGCAAGCACGCGTGCCTTTTTCGACAGAAGGCTCTCTGCAATCCCCAAGATCCCCATTTTTCATGAAGGTGATGAGTGGGAGCTGAGCTGGTCAGGAGGAGAGCTTGGGCAGCCCGTGAGCGTTGCAATCGTAAACCATGCGCAGCCATTGCCACTCTTTGGCGTTGTCGCCGGCCTCTCCGGCTCCATGGATGCAGAGGGGCGAATCGAGCAAAGGGTCGAAGTTTCCTGTGCGCTTTCACCTGAATGGGCAAGCGCACAGGAATCCGGGCCCGCAGATTGGATCAAGACATGGAAATAGACAGGATCGGACACACCCGCATGCGCTTCGTCGACGATGAAGGCGGCTTCACCACGCCCGCGATTGCGCTCGCCATTCTCCTCGCCTGCTCTCTCATCTTCATAAGCGCGCGGGGAGCGATTATCGGATCGCGCTCAGGACAGATTCAATACGTGGCAGATGCGGGAGCGCTTGCCGCCGACAATATCGTTGCAGAGTTCGTAACCATAGGCCAGATTGTCGATGCCGTGCTTCTTTCGATGTCTCTGCTCGGACTGAGCGTGTACGCCGTGTCTGCAGTGGCAGCCTTCATACCGGGGGCACAGAATGCAGCAGCAAAAATTGCGCAGGCAGGCTCCAAAATTCTACAAGCTCGCGATAAATTCGCCGAAACGGCGACTAAAGGACTCAACACAGCACAGAAGGCGTTGCCGGCAATATGCGCGGTCAGGGCATTCGAAGTTATCAACGCCAACGCGAGCGCAAGCGGCATTCCATACGCGGGCGCGGCGATCACCTCCCCCATAATGGGCGCGGAGGTCTCGCTTGCGGATGACAGCGAGGTGGAGGAGGCTGCGGAAGAAATCGAATCCAAGCACGGCGATATCCAGGAGAAGAGCGTTCAGGCACAAGATGCCCAGAACAGGGAAAACGACGCCAAGCATCGCGCATGGATGGCAGACTGCGGCAACGCAGGGATGAGCATGTTCGAGCGTGCCGGACACCTTTCTGATATTTCCGCGGCAAACAACCCGCATTATTCGTCTGCCGACGCCTGGAATTTCTCTATACCCCTTGAGCGTGCCGAGGCATATTATGCCGCGCGTTACTATGCCGAGGCCGGCTCTGGGGCATCGGGAAGCCCTGATACCATTGCAGAATCCGTGGCGAGAAAGCAATTCTACGCATACGCCCGTGATGAGGTCTCCCAAGGGTACGTGGAGACCACGGATACCGGCGCGCAAATACCTCATCTTGTCCAGCTTGCGAGAAA
Organism: uncultured Coriobacteriaceae bacterium; assembly: GCA_902783925.1. Classification (GTDB taxonomy): domain Bacteria; phylum Actinomycetota; class Coriobacteriia; order Coriobacteriales; family QAMH01; genus QAMH01. The sequence continues at coordinate 3,782 of CACZSV010000147.1, read as the reverse complement.
CACGGAGCAAATCCGTTCGACGTCCTTGTATACCGATGCGATATACCCGATCTCGTCGAGCAATGGGACACGCACCATCCATGCCTATGCCGGGTGTCCTGGTTACTCATCCGGCAGTCCTTCTGGCTATGGCTCAGTAAGCGAAGTCGATTCCGGTTTGGTCCATATCTGCGAGCACTGCCGGTTTAGCGCAACGACACTTGGGCGTGTTCCAAGCGCATCCACATCTATCGATAATGGATTCGAATACTACTATTTGGCAGTGGTCGAGGCATCGAAAGATTATGCCCAGGCGGTAGAAGATGGTGAGGATGCCAAGCGCCATCTCAAGGAGAGCCGTGAGTCGATTGGCAATTCCCTGCACGAAGCGTTAAAAGCCCTTGCCGCCAAACGCTACGATCCGCAACCACCCGGACGCTACGGGTGTATATGCGTTGTCATAGCACCAAACACCCAGCTCAAAGACACCCCTTTTATCGATGGTTCTGCGTCCATACCGGCGCGGGTGGCAATATCCGGGGCAACACTTGCTGCGGATCCCGCTGACGACGAGGGAAATATCATTAGCGATATTGCACAGGGTCTCGTTCCATCGGAAAACCTAGGATCAGGTCTCCTCAAACTCGTATTCGGCGCATGGGGAAGTATGCTCAAGGCGTACACAGACGGCACGGAAGGAATCAAACAGGGGCTCGATAAGCTTCTCGGGGCAATCCCCATTGTAGGAAATACGCTTTCGGAGCAAGCTACCCAAAACTTCAAAAATGCCCTGAGCGATGCGGGGCTTGAGCCCGCCGACCTCAAGTCGTACAAACCCGTGATCGTCAACACCTCGCGCATAATCGAGCGCGATGGCGGAAAAGCAGCACAGATAATCGGTCATATGAAGCAGGCCGCCGCAATGTATTCCGCGGTGAGCATCGGCGATATCGGCGCACTCATCGAGGACATCGAAGCGGTTCCGGAAATTCAAGAGCTTCTCGACGAGCACGGATTGACCATTGCGGAGATTCCCTTGAGCGACCTTGGCGTGGGTAACGGTTCGAAGAAACTCTATCTTCCGGTTCCAATGGACATATCCTCGCGCCTCGAAGAGCTCCATTCGCTTCTCTTGTCCACTGCAGCCGAATAAGCCCATATCGAAAGGAGCCACATGTCATGTCCCAATGCCAACAACATATATCCGAAAAAGGCCAGATGGCAGTCGAGCTCGCAGTGGCCGTTCCCGTGGTCTTGCTTCTCATGGTCATCGCTGTTGACGCGCTCGTGTTCACAAGCGAATGCGCCCGTTTTGACCACCTCGCATGTCAACGTGTTCTCGCAAGCGCTGCCTCCCCAGGCAAAACGGGATACGCACTCGACAACCGCGTCGCTGAAGTGCAAAGCGCTCTCGAAGCGGATTTTGCCAAGAATGGATCAAGCGTTGAAGTGTCGGTAGCAGACGCGAGCGTCCCGCTTGCAAGCATGAACATTTTTCAGTGCACGTTTCGTTTCTCCCCATGGCCTCTTTCTGCCGCCGGGTCTCCCTTGGCCCTTGAACATAGCTGCTGTTTGGCCATTGACCCCTATACGCCAGGAGAGCTGCTGTGAATAGCACCAGATTTGTCCTAGCCGTGAGCCTGTGGGACCGGATGCACGGATTACTCGGCGCTCGTCCGCGCTGGAACACGAACACGGTTTTGGTGCTCGCGCCATGTAAGAGTATCCACACGTGGTGGATGCGCTATCCAATAGACATTGCGTTTGTCGATGAAAGAGGGGAGGTGCTCTACGCAGAGCGCGATGTCGCGCCGTGGCGCATCGTCTCTAAGTTCGGGGCGCATTTCGTGCTCGAGCGCCCCAGTTGTGCGGACCCCTCCTGGTTCAAAGCGGGCGAAACGCTTCCGCTTGCTCTGTATGGCCGCGTTTGAGGACGTTCGCTTAGGCGAGCAGAACCATGCTCGCGCTCTGCAGAGCTTGGCTCGATGTCCGCCTTTCCCTTTTCTCTCAAAACTTGGAACACGGCGAGCGAGATTCGGCGGAAATCATCCGATTAACTTGTCGACTTGTCTCACATGTCATATGGGGAGGCGTCGACATCCTTGAAGGCAAAGCGAGCGCGGAGAGCGGCTTCGTTCAGACACCTACCTATGAACACGCACTGAGTTGTGGGGTCGTCGCTCTCGTCGGCGATGATGCCATAGAGACCGTCAGTTCCAATTCAGCTTGCTGCGGCTCAACAACTGCTATACCGCTAGCAGCTCTTCCAGAGTTTCGAACAGCAGATCGGGTTCAACCGGCTTTGACAGATGGGCGTTTAGCCCAGCCTGCATGCTGCGCTGCACGTCCTCATCAAATGCGTTGGCGGTGAGCGCGATGATAGGGATGGTTTCGGCGTCCGATTTGTTCGTGGCTCGTATGGCCCGCGCCGCCTCCAGACCGCCCATCTCCGGCATACGCATGTCCATCAGGACGGCGTCGTAGTAACCCGGTTCATGTTCTTGATACATCTGCACGGCGATTTTGCCATTCTCCGCGTGGTCTACGCTCATTTCCCGCATAGAGAGCACCATCATCATGATTTCCGCGTTGATCGCAACATCCTCGGCAAGCAGCACGCGGCGACCCTTCAGGTCCACCGCAGCCCGAACCGCGTTGGAGTTTTTCTTGCGGAACGCCGCGCGGAACTCGTCCATGACCGTGCCGGCGAACAGGGGTTTGGAGGCAAATGTGTCGACCCCGGCTTCGCGCGCTTCTCCTTCGATATCTTCCCAACTGTAGGAAGTGAGTATGATGATGGGCGTGCCGTCGCCCACGATCGAGCGGATTTGCCTGGTCGTCTCCAATCCATCCATTCCCGGCATCTTCCAATCCACAAGAATCAGGTTGAAGTCCTCCCGACGAGCGTGGCGCACCCTCACCAGCTCCACCGCCTCTTCGCCGGAGAGAATGGTCTCGCAGGTGATTCCCATGTGGCTCAGGACGAGCTGCGCATGCTCGCACGCGATACGGTCGTCGTCGATGACCAGCACGCTCATCTCATGCGCTTGCAGCTTGAACCCGTCCTCTCCGTCCGTTTCGCGGTCGGCTTGCATCAGAGTGACGGTTACGGTGAACGTCGTGCCCGCGCCTTTCTCACTTTCCACTTCGATATTTCCGTTCATCAGCTCGACGATGCTCTTGGTGATGGGCATTCCTAATCCCGTGCTGCCGAAACCGGTTGCCGAGGAGGACGAGTCCTCCTGACTGAACGCGTCGAAGATGTGTGGCAGGAACTCCCTGCTCATGCCAATTCCGGTGTCCTTGATGACGAAGCGCAACGTCGACTTGTTGCCGAGGCGAGCGACCTCTTCGATAACGAACGTGACGGTGCCGCCCTCCGGTGTGAATTTGACCGCGTTGCCGAGGGTGTTGATCAGCAACTGGCGAAGCTTCATGTCATCGCCAATGTAATAGTCGTCGATCCGCCCGACGGTCCGACAGTCGTAATGCAGCCCCTTGTCGTTGCATTGGCCACCGATTATCGTATTGACCTGCTCCAACATCTTCGCAAACGAGAACTCCTCGCTCTTTATCGTCATGCGCCCAGACTCTATGCGGCTCATATCCAGTATGTCGTTGATGATTCCCAGCAAATGATGCGCAGATATCCCAATCTTCTCCAGGTAATCTCGCGTCTGCGCCGAAATCGTTGGGTCTTCTAGGGCAATGCTGTTCAGGCCGATAATTGCGTTCATCGGGGTCCTAATTTCGTGGCTCATATTGGAGAGGAACGCCGTTTTGGCCTTATTGGCCTGGTTCGC
>CACZSV010000146.1 GCA_902783925.1 uncultured Coriobacteriaceae bacterium | reverse complement strand
GAACCGTTTTCTATGGCATTTGTGAGAAATGTACAGCAAAGTAGTCGATAAACTTTTCGCTAAAGCTTGAAAAATTACGCAAATGAACAATTCATAAACTGTAATAATTTTTATAAATTTGCAGTATTGAATAGCCGCTCATATACACCAAAATACAAGATCAGTGGCATCTTCGGGAGTAAGGGCCGCCGCGGGCGCGTGCTTGAGCAGCTGCGCATCGCTGGTGACGAGGTAATCGGTCTTCATGTGCATGGCGGCCGCAATGACCAAGTTGTCCTCGTTGTCGCCGTGAATACCGCGGTGCTTAGAATGATGGCGACAAAGACAAGGGCGGCGAGGGTACCGTCACGACCCTGACCAACTCGCATGAGTACGAAAAGGCAAAGGGTAAGGAAGAGATGCATGAAGAGGCCAAGGCCGAAAAGGCTCAGGTCGCAAAAGCGGCAGGTGCCGCAAGGGGTATGGTCCGCACCGGTGACAACATGCTTTTGTTGCCGCTGGCTGCGCTCTTTATCATCTCGCTTGTCACCCTCGTGGTGATTCGCAGGAGGCAGGACAGGTGCTAAAGCGCGTTGGCCTGTATTTTCATAGCTAATATTCCATTGGATATCGAATGAAAACAGAAACCGGGGAGTTCCCATTCGGGCTTCCCGGTTTTCGTTACTTTTTATTCTAATTTTCCCGAAAAACATGTCACAGAAGCGTAGTAGGATACAGGCATTAGATACGTAGCCTAAACACACCAAATCAAGCATATCCATTTTTCGCGTCGTAGGAGTACGTGTGGCTGAGGATAGGGTTAGAACAGAGCTTGTCGAGAACCTTCTCCATGTCCTTGCTGGCATGCAGGACGAAGACCAGATCTATGCGTTGCTGCAGGATCTGTGCACAGTCCGCGAGATCACGGAGATGTCGCAGCGCCTCGAGGTCGCGCGTCTCCTATCGCAAAAAACGAGTTATGTCGACATTCAAGAAAAGACAGGCGCTTCGGCAACGACAATCAGCCGCGTGTCCAAGTGCCTCAATTACGGTGCCGGTGGGTATGCGTTTGCTCTCGACACCATGGCAACAGAACAATAAGAAGACGGAGACCGCACAGTGGCAGAATCCGATATTCCTGCATTTGATGAGATAAAGGCTGCAAGCGAAGGCCAAGGACCCATTCCCCATACCTGCCGTGATAACGGTACCTTCGTGCACTTGCACGTGCACACTGAGTATTCCCTGCTCGACGGCGCGACGCGCCTCAAGCCGCTGTGCGAGCGTGCAAAAGAGCTCGGCATGCCGGCAATCGCCATTACCGACCATGGGTACATGTATGGTTGTGCCGAGTTCTACCAGGCTGCCGTCAATGCCGGTATCAAACCCATCATCGGCTGCGAGATTTATTTCACGCCGGATTCGACGCTCTCGCGCGAAAAGCGCCCCGAGCTCTATCACATGATCTTGCTGGCCAAAGACAATCAGGGCTATCGCAATCTCATGCGCATTGTTTCCGATGCGGCTACAGATGGCTTCTACTACAAGCCGCGCGTAACGCTCGAGAGTCTGCGTGCATATCACGAGGGCATCATCGCTACGAGTGCTTGCATTGCCGGCATTATCCCCAAGTCTATTGACCGCGGTGAATACGAAATTGCCAAGGAATGGGCGCAGACCTTCATCGATATCTTTGGCAAAGAAGACTTCTACATCGAGTTGCAGAACCAGGGTCCCGAGATCGTGACGGATAATGGCATCTCGCAACCCCGCCTCAACGACGCGCTCTGCAAGATCGCTTCCGAGATGGGTCTCAAGGTCGTCGGCACGAACGACCTTCACTATCTCAAGCAAGAAGACGCGTACACGCAAGACCTTATGCTCTGCATTGGCATGGGCAAGCATGTCAGCGACACCAACCGCATGAAGTTCAAGAACGACCAGTTCTACCTCAAGAGCCCCGAGGAGATGGCCGAGGCGCTCAAAGAACATCCCGAATGCCTCGCCACGACACTCGAGATTGCAGACAAGTGCAACGTCACGCTCGAGTTCGGCAACATCATCCTGCCGCGGTACCCCTTCCTCAAAGAAGGCGAGACAAACGAATCGCTGCTCAAAGACATGAGCATCGCAGGCCTCAAAGAGCGCTATGGCGATCCGCTTCCCCAGGAGGTTATCGAGCGCTTCGAGCACGAATACAACATCATCTGCACCAAGGGCTTCGCCGCCTACTTTCTCATCGTGCAGGAGTTTGCCCGCTGGGCAAAGCAAAACGGCATCGGTGTGGGTCCCGGCCGTGGTTCGGCTGCGGGCTCGATCATCAGCTACGCGCTCGATATCACGACCTTCGATCCGCTGGCAAATGACCTCATCTTCGAGCGCTTCTTATCGCCAGAGCGCACCGAGATGCCCGATATCGACATGGATTTCGACGATGAGCGGCGTCTGGATGTCATCCAGCACTGCCGTGACATCTATGGGCCCGAGCGCATCGCGCACGTCATCACTTACGGCAAGATGAAGGCAAAGCAGGCAGTGAACGATGCCGCACGCGTGCTCGAATACCCCGTGTACGTGAGCGCTGGCATTTCGAAGATGATTCCCAACGATCCCAAGATGACGCTCGAGAAGGCCATCGAGGGAAATCCGGATCTACGCACGCAGTACAACAGCGACCCCGATACAAAGAAGATTATCGACGCTGCCAAGCGGCTTGAGGGCATCACACGTGGCGAGGGCGTTCATGCGTCCGCTGTCATCATCTGCCGCGACCCGGTATACGATTACGTGCCCACCAAGCTCGATACAAAAGGCGGCATGATCATCACGCAATACGACGGCGTCATGACCGCAAACATGGGTCTGCTCAAGATGGACTTCTTGGGCTTGCGTACGCTCACCGTCATTTCCAAGGCGCTTGCCAATGTCAAGGCTAACTACGGCGAGACCATCGATCTCGATCATATCGACATGAAAGACCGCGCCATTTACGATTTGTTTGCCCGCGGTGGCACGGCGGGCGTATTCCAGGTCGAGTCTCCCGGCATGCGCGCCTTGCTCAAGAGGATGCGTCCCGATAGCTACGACGATATCGTCGCTGTCATCGCCTTGTATCGACCCGGTCCGTTGGGTGCAGGCATGGTCGACGATTTCGTCGATCGTAAGCTCGGCAATAAAGAGGTCACCTATTACGACGAGCGCCTCATTCCCGTGCTCGAGAACACCTATGGCACCATCGTCTATCAAGAGCAGGTTATGCGCATCTCCGTCGTCATGTGCGGCTTTACCGTGGGAGAGAGCGATAAAGTCCGTAAAGCCGTGGCCAAAAAGAAGATTGCCCTCATGCGCGAGGTCAAGCAGACCTGGGCAGACGGCAATACAGAGACTATGGAAGACCACTGGCTCAACGGCGCCGAGCGCAATGGGTATTCGCGTAAGATCGCCCAGGAAATCTGGGACGATGTCCTCAAGTTTGCCGAGTACGCGTTCAATAAATCGCATTCCGCGGCGTACGGCATCCTCACCATGCAGACGGCTTGGCTCAAGTCGCATTATCCCAACGAGTACATGGCTGCCGTGTTGTCGAGCTATACGGGCAAGACGGAGAAAATCGTTCACTACGTCAACGCATGCAAGCAAGATGGAATCGCGGTTCTGCCACCGGATATCAACGAGTCTCGTGGCGATTTCACCGCCGTTCCCGAAGGGGTGCGCTTTGGTCTTGCGGGCCTCAAGGGCGTGGGCCAAAAGGTCGTCGATTTAATCATCGAAGAGCGCGAGGCAAACGGTCCGTTTACGTCTCTGCATGATTTTTCCTACAGGGTGCCTGGCGAGGCGTGCAATAAGCGTGTAGTCGAGGCACTGGTAAAGGCAGGCGCGTTCGATTCGACGGGGTATACGCGTCGTCAGCTCTGGGGCTTTGTGAGCGAGGGATCGCTTCTCGAACAAGCGGCGCAACGTCAGCGCGATCGCGAGGCGGGACAGGTCACGATGTTCGACCTTTTCGCCGAGGCGCAAGAAGACGATGATGCGACGACGGAAGAGGTTCCGGCACCAGATGGCGTTGAATGGGAGCGCAATCTAAAGCTGCGTTTCGAGAAGGAATCCATCGGCATCTACGTATCCGATCATCCGCTCTCGCCTTATGAGGCGCTGCTTAAGCAAAACGCGCATGCCCCGCTTTCCTCGCTCGACGAAGAGGACACCTTCCACGATGGAAGGACCTACGATTTTGCCGGCATGGTCAGCAACGTGCAGGTCAAGACCACCAAGAGTGGCAATAACATGGCCATCGTCCAGCTCGAGGACATGGAGGCTGGCGTCGAGCTCGTGCTGTGGTCTTCGACGTGGGAGAAATACCGTGAGCTCTTACAATCGCAAGACGAAACAGGCGAGCCCGCTGTCATTCACGTACGCGGCAAGTTCGAGCGCAGCGATCGTGGAGTGCAGGTTATTGCATACGAGATCAACGCACTGTCCGTTGGCGAAGGCCAGGTGCAGCGCGGGCCGTCCGTGCTTTCCATACATGTTCGTTCGGATAAATTCTCCAACGATGTCATGAGCGAGCTTTCGGCGATTTTCGATAACTATCCCGGAGCGCAACCGGTAACGCTCTTTATCGAGCAAGCAGACGGCCGAAAGTTCAGGGCCGAGCTCCCCGTGAGCGTCAACTGCGCCTCGCAGGAAATGATTAACCGTGTGGGCGAGCTGGTCGGTGCCGGCGCAGTAGAGCTTCGCTAATCCGGTGTGATGGGCGCGGTTTTTTGGCCTATGCTACACAAGATATGTATGCCGAGATGTGTCGCCCGCACGGCGCTCAGCGCGTCGGTATACCCGTGCACCTTTGGGGTTGCAGGGCGAAGGTGCACGGATCCCCCGGCTCCGGCCGCACACCTTTTGGAGAATCATGGAAAGGTGCCCGGGTATCTCGACCCAAGCCCGTGCACCTTTGGGGTTGCAGGGCGAAGGTGCACGGATTCTCGCGCCGCGACGGTACACTTTTGGTCCTAAGCCAGTGGGAGGAACGGGTAATCTCGTGACTCTCAGGGCGAGAAAACAGGCTTTTGCCGAACATGATTGAAGATTCTGCTGTATCCACAAAAGCGGGGGCGCTTGGCCCCCGCCGTGATTACATCCCAGGGAAGCGCGCTTTGGGTTTCGATCCCGCGCGAAGCTGCTTTTTAGGGACTTCAGCTATTTACTCCATGCCTGTCCGTTCACGTAGAGCGTATGCCCGTTCAGGTTGATGCCGCTCGTATCGCCGGAAAGTTCGCTTACGTAGCTGTCGGCGGTGAGAGTCCAGGTGCTGCCGTCTTCGAGCGCGACGCTTACTGTGCCAGCCTGCCCGCTGGTGTTGATAGCGCCCGTGTAGGTGCTGGCCTGCGTGAGGTCGAAGGTGAGCGTGGAGATCGAATCGACGGTGATGTCACCAGAAAGCACCTGCTTGGCAGCCTTGAAGTTGAGGTTTCCGCCGTTGCTGCCTTCTTTGCCCCAGCGGCTCTGTCCGGCGATGACCATGAGCGAGTCTCCGCTGTTATTTATATTCACACCGTTAAGCGTAACTTTTGCCGAGGTGTTGGTCACGTAGAAGAGCGTGCCGTGCGTCGCGTTGAACGTGCCACCGTTCATTTCGTAGTTTGCTTGACCCTCTTTGGCGTCTCCGCTCATGGACTGATAAATCATGACATTGTTCACGACGCCTGATTGCGTTTCCGAGCCATTCACATTGCCGGTCACCGTTGTGTTGTTGAGCGTGACGGAATTCTCGCCCTCGATAACCACGCCTTCGCAGTTTTCGGCAAGGAGCGTCGCGTCATTGACCGTTACGTTTGCGGTGCTGTAGACAGCAGGCGAGTGGGTGCCGTGCGTCGTGTAGGTGCCGCCGTTCACCGTCTCGGTTCCGCCGCCGCGATCGCTACGTATGGCTGCAGAGCTCTGTCCCTGCGTGTCGATATCGAGATTATTTGCGGTAAGCGCTGCACCGCCAGCGACCTCGATACCGCCAGAATTGCCCGCGCTGTTGCGTATAGTCAAATCGGAAACCGTGGCCGTCGTGCCCTCGCCGTAGGCGAACACGCCGTTCGACCCTTTTGAGTTCGTCGTGATGGTACCGCCCGAGACGGTGAGATTAGTGCCGTCGTTGGCGAGGATGCCCGCGTTGAGGCCGTAGAAATCGCTGTCCTCGGAACTCGAGGAGTCGCCAGACTTCGTTACGGTGACATCGCTCAAACTGACTGTTGCGCCATTGGTCGAACGCACTGCATTCTCGTCTGCATTCGTCGACGTGTACGTTTCCCCCGTCGTTTTCGTATCCGAACTGTATTCGGTTGCCGCAGATCCGAAGTTTGCCTTCGAGGAGCCCGATCCGCCGGGGGCGCCGCCGGGCTTTCCATCGGGTTTTCCTGCAGATGACCCCTGTGCGCTTGCACTGCTGCTAGCCGATGACGACGCATTTTGCGAGCAGCCAGTCACACACGCCAGGGCGAGCACTGCAATCGCCACGATCGCAAGAAGCGTACGTGTGGCCTTCTTTCTCTTTGCCGTGTTCTCCATGACAGTCCTTTCATTTTCTGATGCTGTTCCTTTTTGATGTTGTATAGGATAGTAGCGTCACCTGAAGTGCCCCTGAAAAGAATCAAAGCGCAATATATTGCGTTGGCATGCAGCAAAAACCCAAAATATTCTGTCTTGAATCTCATTTCTCCACATCTCCATCACAATTTGGCCAAAAATGCAACACATTTGGACTAAAATCCAACGGAATTATGACGAGTCTGCGAATTTGGGCGTTTACATGGGCATTTGAAGCATAATGTGTACAGCGGTGAGGTCTCCCCAACCAAACCGTTTTGATTCGTAAAGACAGCAAGTGACTCGGCTCGCGAATCAAGCAACGCGACAAGTGGTCGCATCCCTCCTTGCGAGGACCCGCCTTCTCCTCTCCTCTATATGGCGGGTCCTCATTTTTTATTTTGAGTACAATGCATCCTTGTCGTATGTATCCACGCGCGAAAGGATAAGGAGTGCTCAGCAAAGAGAACATCCAAAAGCAGATTGTCGAGGCTGTTGAAGATGTCAAGGCGACGACCCCGCTTGTTGGCTCCATCACCAATGTCATCACCATCGATTTCGTCGCTAATGCGCAGCTTGCCGCAGGCGGGTCTGCCGCCATGGTCTACATGGGCGAAGAAGGGGCAGCCTTGGCGCAAGCAGGCCGCGCGTTCTATATCAACATGGGTTCGCTTCTGCCCGTGCACGAAGAAGGTGTCATTGCCACTGCCCGTGCAGCGCATGAAACAGGCACCCCCTGGGTACTCGACCCGGTCGGCATTGGCATCGGGTCTCTGAGAAGCATGATTCTGCGTGAACTCAAAGCGTATAGGCCAAGCGTCATCCGTTGTAACGCGAGCGAGGCTATCGCGCTTGCCCATGAATGGGGGCTCGAAACGCAGGGTGCCGCAGGAGATGTCAAGGGCGTTGATTCCACCGAGACCGTGAGTGAAGCGCGCGCCGCCGCGATCTCTCTTGCCAAATGGACGGATGGCGCCGTTACGGTTTCGGGCGAGGTAGATCTCATCACGGATGGCGAGCTTGTCGCCCATTCATCGGGTGGTTCTGCCCTCATGGGCAAGGTCACTGGCTTTGGCTGTTCGCTCGGCGGCGTCGTTGCCGTATACGCAGCGGCCGCCACGCCGTTCGTCGCCGCGCTTACCGCGGCATGCGCCTATAACCTCGCAGCTACGCGTGCGCAAGACAAAGCAGCTGGCCCGGCGAGCTTCAAGACCGCCTTTATCGACGAGCTGTACAACGCCACAGCTGCAGATATCGCCCATAACCCATTCACACTCGAGGAGGCCTAGCCCATGAACACGCTCGTAGCCGTTGCAATCGCGCCGTTCGGCGAAGGAGAAGAGCTTTCCGAGCACGTGGCGCAGGTCGTGCGCGTCATCCGCGAATCGGGGCTGCCGAACAAAACGTATTCCATGTTCACGGAAATCGAGGGCGAGTATGACGAGGTCATGCAAGTCGTCAAAGATGCCACCTTCGTCCTCGCGGAAAAGGGCATACGCACCGAGGTCATCATGAAAGTGGATATACGTCCGGGATATTCGGGCATGATGGAAGAGAAGGTCGCGAAGGTGGATGACATTCTTTCGGAATAGTGGAGCATGCGCGGATTCAATCGTTGCGATTGCGTAAATATTATCGTCAGCGATTCGAACAAACGGCTACACTGCAATCCATACCAACCGCAGATACGGGCGAAGGAGTTTTGGATGATTAACGAGGATATGTACGCTCTGGGCGCCGCCCCCAATAAGATTCGCGAGATCTTTGCCTATGGGCTTGACCGCAAGGCGCAGATTGGCGATGACAAGGTCTTCGATCTTTCCATTGGCAATCCATCCGTTCCCTCTCCTGCAATCGTTGACGAAACCATCGCGCGTCTGGCAAAAGAGGGCAAGGGTACGATGCACGCCTATTCGATGTCGCCCGGCCTGGTCGAAGCCCGCGCGGCTATTGCAGAAAACCTCAACAAACGCTTCAACCAGAATTACAGCGCTGCCAATCTCTATCTCACAGCAGGTGCGTCATCTGCGATTTGTATTGCAATCAAGGCGGTCGTGCTTCCCGGCGAAGAACTCATTGCCATCACGCCGTATTTTCCCGAATACAAAACCTGGGCATCGAACGCGGGCGCGGTTACGGTCGAAGTTCCTGCGCGCACAAGCGATTTCCAGCTCGACATCCCGGCAATTGAGGCGGCGATCACCCCTAAGACCGCTGCAATCGTCATTAATTCGCCGAACAATCCTGTGGGCTCCGTGTATTCCGACGAGAACCTGAAGCAGCTCGCCGATTTGCTGCGCGCAAAAAACGCCGAGCTGGGACGCACGATCTATCTCATCAGCGACGAGCCGTATCGCGAGCTCGTCTACGATGGGCTCGTCCCCGCATGGGTTCCCGACCTCTACGAAGCAACCTTCGTGTGTTATTCGTGGTCGAAATCATTCTCGCTTCCCGGCGAGCGCATCGGGTACCTTCTCGTTCCCAATACCATGCCCGACTGGCAGCGCGTGTACACCGCATGCTCCGGTGCCGGACGCTCTTTGGGCTATATCTGCGATTCGGTGCTCTTCCAGAAGGTCGTTGCCGAATGTGTCGATGCGCCTGTGGAAATCGAACCCTACGACCGCAACCGTAAGATTCTTTTAGACGGTCTCCGCGAGATTGGCTACAACGTTATCGAGCCTCAGGGCGCTTTCTATATGTGGATCGAGGCTCTCGAGCCAGATGCCGAGGCGTTCTGCGAGGTATGCCGGCAGCACGAGCTTTTACTCGTTCCCTCGAACGGCTTTCTCACGCAGGGCTGGACTCGCGTGGGGTATTGCTGTTCGGAAGAGACCATTCGCGGCTCGCTCAAGGCTTTCAAAGAGGTCTACGACGAATATCAGGCACGGTAAGTATGTTTGAGCGCTTCGAAAACGCAAGCGGTTTTCTCTTCGATTGCGACGGATGCCTGCTCGACTCTATGGGTACCTGGCGTGGCGTTGAATATTCGCTTATAGAGATGACAGGGCATGATTGGACGCAGTCCGAGCTCGAAGAGATGCGCGCGGCTCCCATCACCGAGGCGGCGCGCATTTTCCACGAGCGCCACGGATTGTTCGACAGCAATCAGGCGGTCATCGATTATGTAAACGCCACCATGGTCGATTACTACGAGCACGACGCACAGCCAAAGCGTGGAGCCAGAGAGTTCGTATTTGCCTTGCGCGAGGCCGGCGTTCCCTGCGCAGTCGTGTCGTCGAGTCCGCTTGAATTCATCAAGTCGGGATTGACGACATGCGGCATGGTCGATGCCTTCGACGGGCTGTTCTCTACCAAGGAACTGGGCATTTCCAAGCAAGACCCCCGCATTTGGAATTACGCGCTCGAGAGCATCGGCGCTCAGGCGCGAAGCGCGTGGGGTGCCGACGATTCGCTGTATGCGATTCGCGTGATTAACGCATGCGGCATCTCGAGCATCGGCACCTATGATGGCGACGATTCGGGCAGCTTCGATGAACTGAGCATTGAAGCCACAATCGTCATACGCAGCTTCGAGGAGCTGCTGGACTAGCTGCCGCAGGGCAGCTTTTTGCCCCACGCGTCAATCTTTGTGTGGCGCTGGCTGCATTTGGTGCTATACTCACGCACATTGCGTTGATGGAGACAGTCTCATGCGGCTGTTCTTGCTGAACGACAGAGATCGCCTGGGTTGCTGAAAGGGCGAGACGGCAATTACGGCATGAGAATTCACTTCCGGAGCTGCTGGCTGAACGCTCAATCGGGGCAAGTAGGTTGGCCGGGTTTCCCACGAAACGGGAGCAATGAGTGGGCCACGTGTGAACGTGACCAACCGAGGTGGTACCGCGGATACAAGAAATATCCGTCCTCGTGTCATGCACGGGGGCGGATTTTTTGTTTGTCATTTTTCGCCTGCAAGACAGATGGAAGGACACGATATGGCGTTGATGGAAGATCTCGAGAAGCTGAGAGACGACATGCTCTCTGCGATATCTCAAGCCGCGACAAGCGATGCCCTCGAAGAAGTGCGCATCAGTGTGCTCGGCAAGAAGGGCTCGCTCACGAGCGTGTTGCGTGGCATGCGCGATATCCCGCCCGAGGAGCGCCCGATAATCGGCAAGCTGTCTAACGAGGTCCGCGACCGTATCGAAGAGGCTCTCTCGCAGCGCGCCAAGCAGCTGAAGGGCGCAGAGCTCGAAGAGAAGATGAAGGCGGGTGCAATCGACATCAGCCTGCCTGGACGTTCGATGCCTATAGGCACCGAGCATCTCATCAACCATATCATCCGCGAATGCTCCGATATCTTTGCCGGCATTGGCTACGAGATCGAAGGCGGTCGCGAGATCGAGACCGACTGGTATAACTTCACGGCGCTCAATGCTCCCAAGGATCATCCGAGCCGCTCCATGCAAGACACCTTCTACATCGTCGATCGCAGTGGTGACGTGAGCGATGTGCGCGGCGAATCCGACGTTTTGCTGCGTACGCAGACGTCCGGCACGCAAGTGCACGTCATGGAGGAGAAAAAGCCGCCCATCTATATGATCAGCCCGGGCAAGGTGTATCGTCACGATGTGGCCGACCCGTCGCATCTGCCCCAGTTTCATCAGATTGAGGGCCTCGTCGTCGACAAAGGCATCACCTTTGGTGACCTCAAGGGCACCCTCGAGTATTTTATCAAGGCGTTTTTCGGCGAGGAGCGCAAGACGCGCTTTCGTGCGCACTTCTTCCCGTTCACTGAGCCGAGCGCGGAGGCGGACGTATCCTGCGGTATCTGCCACGGCGAGGGCTGCCGCTTTTGCAAGCACACGGGCTGGGTCGAAATTCTCGGCTGCGGCATGGTCGACCCCAACGTCTTCGAAAACGTCGGCATCGACCCGGAAGTCTACACGGGATTTGCCTTTGGCGTAGGCGTCGAGCGTCTCGCATGCCTCAAATACGATGTTCCCGACCTCAGGATGCTGCTCGAAGGCGACATGCGCTTCCTGCGTCAGTTCTAGATAGGAGATAGCGACAATGCTTGTTTCGTTGAAATGGCTCGACTCCATGGTGAAGGTCCCCGATGGGCTCCAGGAATTCTGCGACCGTCTGGATCTGACCGGCACCGGCGTCGAGGGTGTCGAAAAAGTCGGTGCGAATCTCGACGGTGTCAAGATCGGTTATGTGGAGACCTGCGTCGATCATCCCGATAGCGACCATATGCATGTGTGCACGGTGAGTTTTGGCGATGGGGAAGAGCCCACGCAGATTGTCTGCGGCGCTCCGAATATCCGTGCTGGCATCAAGGTCGCCGTCGCGACAATCGGCTCTGTTTTGCCGGGAGACTTCAAGATCAAGAAATCGAAGCTTCGCGGTGTGGTGAGCTGCGGCATGATCTGCAGCGAACGTGAGCTCAATTTGAGCAATGACCACGAAGGCATTATGGTGCTGCCCGACGATGCGCCGCTCGGTGCCTCGTTTGCCGAGTACCGCGGTCTTTCGGACACGGTGCTCGATCTCGAGATTACCCCGAATAGGCCCGACTGCCTCTCGATGAAGGGCTTTGCGCGCGAGGTCGGCGCGATGTACCACGTCCCGTGGAAATACGAGCCGCCTGTTGCCGTTCCTGGACCGCAAAACGACGAGCACGTCGAGGACTTCGTGAGTGTGGAAATCGCAGACCCCGAGCGCTGCCCGCGCTACACTGCACGCGTTATTCGCAACGTGAAGATCGGCCCGTCTCCCGACTGGCTGGTCGAGCGCATTACGGCGCTGGGGGCACGTCCCATCAACAACGTCGTCGACGTGACCAATTACATACTCTTCGAGCTCGGTCAACCTCTGCACGCCTTCGATCTGAACGCGTTTTCCAAGCAAGACGATGGCAAATACCATGTGCTCGTGAAGGCGGCGGAAGACGGCACGAAGTTCACGACGCTTGACGGCGTCGAGCGCGAGCTTTCGAGCGACGTGACCATGATCACCGATAACGGCAGCAATGTTGCGCTTGCGGGCGTGATGGGCGGTCTTGACTCCGAGGTGACTGATGCGACGACCGATGTGCTCCTCGAATCCGCCACGTTCTCGACGGCGCATACGAGCCGCACGAGCCGCAATCTCGGCCTAGTGAGCGAGGCGTCTATCCGCTACGAACGCGGCGTCGATGCCAGCACCTGCAATGAGTACTCCGAGATTGCCGCTGCGCTTATCGCGGCCGTGAGCGGCGGCACCGTCTGCCAGGGAGTGGTCGATGCCTACCCGCTCGTGCCCGAGCCAGTGGAACTCACCTTGCGTCCTGCGAGATTGCGTGCGCATATCGGCGCAGATATCAGCGACGAGGAGCAATTCACGATTCTTCGCGACCTTGGATGCGAGGTGAAGGGCGCATCTGGCGACGAGACGGTTAAGGTAGTCGCTCCGACCTTCCGCCCCGATCTCATCCGCGAAATCGACCTCTATGAGGAAGTGCTCCGTATCTACGGTATGGACCGCATCGAAGCGACGCTGCCTGGCGGTGCGCATGCGGGCGGCCGAACGCTCGACCAGCAGCGTATCGAGCTCATCAGCTCGACGCTTCGCGCGTGCGGCATGAACGAGACCATGACCTATTCGCTCGTCGCCGAAGACGATCTCGAGAAGGCGCGTATCCCTGAAGAAGGACGTGGCGAGGCTGTCGAGCTGCTCAACCCGATGAGTAGCGAGCAGTCGGTGCTGCGGCGCAGCATCATCCCTGGTTTGCTCAGAAGCGTTGCGTACAATCAGAGTCGCGGCGTTGCAAACGTTCAGCTCTTCGAACGTGGCGTGGTTTTTGGCACGGCAGAAGGGCGCAAGACACCCAAGGAGCGCACGCTCGTCGCAGGCGTCATGACGGGCTCGTTCAACTTGCCCGGATGGAACCAGGGCGCGGTCGAGATCGACTTCTTCGACGCCAAGGGCGTTGTCGAAAACCTCCTGCGCGAGCTTGCGACCCCCAAGCTGCGCTTCAAAGCCCTCGAGGCAGACGAGGCACCCTGGTTGCAGCCGGGGCGTGCTGCCGAGGTGCTCAGCGGGGGCACGGTGCTCGGATGGATTGGCGAGATACATCCGCTTGTTGCCCAGGAATTCGACGTCGAAGGCGCTGTTGCCGCATTTGAGTTCGACATGCGCGCGCTGCTCTCGACTGCTCAGGAACAGCGTCCCTACGTCGATGTGCCGACGCTTCCCGGCATGGAAATGGATCTCGCGCTCGTTGTCGACGAAGATGTGACTTGCGAGCGTATTATTCAGAGCATCGAATCCGCTGGCCGCAAGGGGCCGTTCGAAAGCGTTCGTCTCTTCGATGTCTACCGCGATGAGAAGCGCGTGGGTGCTGGCAAGAAATCCATGGCATTCAGAATCGCGTACAGAGCAGGGGATCGCACCCTCACAAGCGAGGAAGTCGAGAAAGCACACGACAAGATCGTTGCGAAGGTGACCAAGGCCACGGGTGGCGAAGTCAGAAGCTGAAGGCTTTCTGCCAGTTGAATACTTGGCGTGTCCGCATGGCATACCCGCTCATGCGCTCGCTACCCGCTTCGTCTTAAGGGCGCGGCAGCTGCGGGGCAAACGCTTGCGCGTTTGCTAGCTCTCGCTCCCGCCACGCCCTCAACGACTTGCAGCTCGCGAAATCGCGGGCTGTCACGCGGGCGCGCCGCCCCCTCATGCTTTACATGTCGACGATGGTGAAGCGGCCTTTTCCGGCTTTCTTGCTCGTATACATCGCCTTGTCTGAGGCTTCGAGCAAATCGTAAAACGAGGTGTGCTTTTGACGGCAGATGGCAACGCCGATGCTGCATCCAACATGCGTTCCGTCGGGCACGTCGATGCTCTTGACTTTTTCGATAATGCTCTTTGAAAGGCGCTCGGCAATGACGTGTGGGTCTTGCTCGCCGAAAGCGATAAAGGCAACGAACTCATCGCCGCCATAGCGTCCGAG
>CACZSV010000145.1 GCA_902783925.1 uncultured Coriobacteriaceae bacterium | reverse complement strand
TTCTTGACGCACCTTGCCCCGCACATGTGCGATGACGGTGTAAACGAGATCGAAGAGACCTATAGTTACGCTGCGCAATTCGACGGGCGCGTGGTCGTTGCAGAAGATGGTATGCAGATTACGCTCTAAGCTGGTAGTATGTCGCACATGGAACAGAAAAAGCCTCTCACAGCCAAGCAGGTTATCACCCGCATCATTTCGGTTATCGTTTGTAGCGTGGGTGCATCCGCATGCGGATACAGCCTCACACTTCAAGTCGCGGAAACCGGCAATATCATTTCGTCGGTAACCTGGTTTTCCGGCCTTTTCGCAGTTGTGTTTGCGATTGCAGGCTATGCTGTGACCTGCAATCCTGGGCAAAAAAGCTATGTTCCCGTTGCGGCGACGATTATTCTGATTCTTGCAATTGTGGGTTCAGCTCTATCTCGAATATTCCTGTATGTAGGTGCAGTTATCACCTCTGCTCTTATCGCGGCGGCGATTCAATGTATCGTACTTATCTTCTACCATTTCATGCTCAAACGTGAGGATCCAGACGCAATCTGATGCATTTGAAGCTGTCTCGATATTTTGATGAGCCGTTTGAACAATCGCAAAATGGCTTTCAATCCGCTCGCATCTAAACCAAGGGGTCGTTCGTTCTCGATTTGCGTCCTTTGTTATCGCAAAGGCGCCGTTTGTATTCAATTCGCTAACGAAACAGAGGTGCCTGATACCATTCTTTTCGTTGAAACTATGTAAGGAGCGAATTGATGGCCAAGGCTCGTGAAGCGCTGCGCGCAAAAAACGAGCGCCTAGCAAAAGAGGCCGTCGCCTTGACGACTACCTTCGTGAGAAGGTATTGGCAGGGGCGGCGAGATTGGTGCTACAGCGTACTTGCACATGAGGCTTCTGTCATTTGGCATGAACTGAAACTTCCCAGCTCGCGCAAAGAGTATATCGAGTTTGTCGAACTGGACGATGACGACGAGCAGTCTGCCGTTATGTGTTCGAACGAGGAATTCAAGTGCATTTTGAGCGAGTGGCCGATTGCCATTGTCACGGGCCAGTACCTCGCCTCGACCGATCCGGCAACCAAGCAGATAAGCGCTCAGCTTCATAGGATGACGTTTGTTTGGCGGGTTTTCGAAGATGGCCTCAAGATCGTGCATTATCACGACTCGAGCCCCATGGCTCGCAGAGAAGGCGAACGCTTCAATACCTGGCTTGGCCGGGAAAACTACGCTTACATGCGTGCTATTTTGAATCGTGAGCGCCGTTCGCGTCTCGTCTCCCTGCGTGACACGAGCGGAAACGTCCACTGGGTAATGCCAGAAGACATCGTTTACGCGACGGCGCATCGGCAGTATACGGATATTCACTGCCTTGACCAGCGCATAACGCTTAGAAAAGGTATCGGTGACATCGTCGAGGCACGCAAGGGCATTCTCGTGCGCGTGCATCGAAGTTTTGCCGTGAATCCCGCGCATCTCAAGTCGATGGAAGGCAATATCTTGCATCTGGATGATGGAACCGATGTCGAGGTTCCCCGCAAGCGCCTTTCACAGGTGCGCAAAGAACTCATGAGAGAGCGCCTGGAATAATAAGCCCGCAGTCACTCTTCGTTTTACGAATACTATCCTCCTGTCTTTGCATGGTATAGTTGCATCGTATAACCATTGAGGAAGGGTGGGATTGCAGATGATTTCCAGGCTCGTGCTTATTCGCCATGCCAAGGCCGAAAACCGCAAGGCAGATGTGCCCGATATTGAGCGCAAGCTCACGAAGGTTGGCAGGCGCAGTATCAGAGCTCGTTTTCCGCTCACGATGCATTTGCTTTCCGATCTGAATTCCGACGACCTCAGAATATGGTCCAGCCCTGCACATCGCGCTCTCCAGACAGCGGATGTTGCTGCCGAGACGCTCGGTATTTCCAATGTGGAGACGCACGATGTCCTGTATCCAGGCGATATCGACGAGTTCGTGACGGAGCTCGCTGAGGCAACGGGAACAGTTGTCGTTGTTGGTCATAATCCCTACATCGAGGAGCTCTATCTCAAGGTTGGCGGGGAGCGACAGCATTTCGATAAAGGTGCAGTCGCTTCGTTCGCTTTCGATGTGTCTGCAGAAGACGTTCTCGAGTCGACTGCGGACTTGGAATGGTTCGTGCAGGGGCCGCAGGTGCAGCGCTGGAAGACGATCGTATGCCTCGAGCGTGCTCTCGACAAAGCGGGGGAGCGCATTGAAAAACGCGCAGACATGCTGCTGGCCGATCCGCAAGACCCAGAGGTGCTGCATCAGTATCGTATTTCGATACGCGTTGCCCGTTCTCTGGTGAGATTCGCGCAACCCTATATCAAACGTGGGGATTGCCGAGACGTTCTGAGCGGCCTCAAGAGCTTGCAGGACCCGACGTCACGTCTTCGCGAGCTCGATATGCTTGTTACGTCTCTTACGCCCTACACTGTCGAGTACGACGCGTGTAACGGGCTTTGCCAGCAGGCACGTGAGGACTTCAATATCACCTTTGCAAAACGCTCGACCCAGAAAAACCTCCATAAGATAACGAAGCAGCTGCGAGAGCTACCGTTCCGCGCTTCCATCGAAGAGCAAGGGGTCGGAGAAGACGAACTGTCCGCTCGCGTGCAGACGATGCGCGAAGACTATGAGTGGGAGATGAGCGAGCTCGATTTCAACGATCAGGAGGCCGTTCACGATGTGCGTAAATCCGCCAAGGAGATGCGGTATGTAACCCGTGAGCTTTCCGACGTGTTCAGCGAGGACGCGGTGCATGTGAATGAACAGGCAAAGCTCGTGCAAGACAGGCTCGGCGAGCTATGCGATTGCCGCACGAACGCCCGTCTTGTGGTGGAGATTTGCGGAGCGGACGCGGTTAGCGTCGCGGCGCGCTTCATCATGCGCGCTGACGAAATCGTCGCCGAGCTGGACGCCGTACGCAAATAGGGGCGAGCATCCGCGAGTCGCCATGACGTGCTTCGCGACTCATTTGACTGGGCAGGACGTTCCTCTCATCAGGCGCGCTGTCGTCATCTACGAGCTGCTTACTCCTGCACTTTCATAGCGAGCAGCCGTAGGGGCGTGCTTTAGCGCGCCCAAAGTCGCCGACCTGATCTAGATGCGTCCTAATTCGGTTGGCCAGTCCTATTTCTTTTATGGATTAAAGCGTGTGGCCATCACATTTGGCCCAATTATGTTCTTCAATACGATATATTTATTCGATTAGGGACATGAAGTCGCGAGGAGCCGCCATGAAAAAGGCGACACACGATAAGAATAATCACCAAAAGAAGATGCGCATACGCATAGGAGCAGTTGCGGCTGTTTGTTTTGTAGCAATAATTGCAATAGGACTGGCGGTTTGCATCCCGAGAGAATCATCCCCTACAGGTGCGAATGCTCTTTACCAAAATGTAGCTAACGTACAAGAACAAAACCATGCAGAAGATTCACAAAGCGAGTCTCATATCCCTGACTCCCCAAAAAACGTCACAACCGTATCTATTGATAACGCGCATAGAATCGTAGTTGAAAACCCGAGCTTCTTGGCGAATGAAAGCTATGAGACAGTGAGTGATGAGGGGATGCCCCCACACCAAGCAGGCGTAGCGCTTGCCATGATTCCCAAAGGCACCACACGTGATCAACTGCATGAGATGCTTGCCGATGCGTCATATATCGATACAAGTCAAGTGACAGATAGGCAGCTCGAGATGGGGCTTGTCACACTCTCTGTTGCTGATGGAGTTGCTCTTTCGGATGCTATAGATGCGCTCGAGCGTGTCCCAGGAATCAATGGAGCGCAGCCAAACTTCGTATACACTCTCGCTGATTCATCGTCTGCTTCTTCAACCGCGCTCTCATATGAAGACGAAAGCAAAGAACTGACGTCTGTGGAAAACGGAAATGCGGAACAGGGCGCATCCGAACTCGATGTGGGGCTTGCTGCTTCGAATGCGTCGCCAATATCTCCACAGGCGAACGTACCCAATAACGATTTGCCTGCTTTAGGTGACGTTGTCGCGGTCGAGCAGGGCATAATTACTGCAGCATCAGAGGAAACCCCTCCCATTAACGATACGTTCGCTCTTAGCAAACCAAACAAAGAGGGTTATTGGCAGCTCGTCAGCACCAGCGTTTTCAGCGCATGGGAATATCTTGGCTTCAGGACCGAAAACGACGAGAACTCCATCGGCATAGCTATTATTGACACCGGTGCAAATACTGCGCATGTCGATTTGAGGGACCGCATTGTCGCAACATATAATTCCACAAATTCCAGTACCGATGTCACTGATGTGCTCGGCCATGGAACGCATGTTGCGGGCATTGCCGCCGCCTCGACAAATAACGGCATGGGTATTGCGGGAGCTTCCTATAACTCCGATCTTGTCATCATCAAGGCGAGTACGGGGGATACGGAGAAGTTCGATACTGCAAAGATTGCCGATGGCTACAACTGGCTTATGGAAGATGCCGATGGGGACGGCAAGACTGTTGCCAAGGAACACAACGTCAAAATCATCAATTTGAGCATCGGCGGCCAGGTGTCGGCAGGCGCGTGGGATGTTGCGCTTTGCAATGCGATTACTGCGGCAAAGCAGGCCGGTATTCTCACCGTTGCTGCAGCAGGTAATGCAAGTAGCGAAAGCCCTGTGCCCTATACGGGTTTTCCAAGCGATTATTCTGATGTGCTTTCGGTCATCAACTTGCAATATGCTGCGCCATCGACGGATGGTCCCGCTAACGATGCGAGTGGGTGCTTCTATGTTTCACGTAACAGCGGATCAAATTACAACGAGGAAGTCTCCACGGAGCATTCGCAGTACACAAAAGATATCAGCGCTCCTGGTACAGGCATATGGAGTACCCATTCATCTGGAAGCGACGGATCGGTCACCCAATATGGCTTCAGAAGCGGCACTTCGATGGCGGCTCCGCTTGTTGCGGGTATAGCGGCTCTTGTCTATGAAGCAGACGGTATGGCCGGCAACAACTCGAGTGTTGACGACATCGTTGGCGTAATCGAGTCGACAGCGACCGACATCGAGGCCACGGGCTGGGATGCCGAAACCGGATACGGCGAAATAAACGCTGGGGCGGCAGTCGAGTCCATTATCACATCACGAATTAATGGTAATTCGGTTGTCAGTACGTCTCAGGACCCGGGAACCGAGGTCTATTCACTCAGCGGCGATGCTTCGGATTCAAGCTGGATTTGGGAAAGCTCGAATACCGATGTTGCAACCATCGACTCGGCAACTGGTGCGCTCACTGCATTGAGCGCGGGCGAGACGATCATTTCCGCAAGCTCGGGCAATTTGCGCTCGGCAAAATCCATAACAGTTATCGACCCGTCCATTACCTATACATCTCTGGCATCCGACCTCGAGTATGTATGGAGCAAAGATAGTGCGAAGTACGCTATCGATGGTGAGGGGGCAGGCGGTTATAGTTGGACTTGGTCGATTGAAAACAGCAGCTTTGCAAGCGAAGCCGTGAGCATTGGCGAGGATTCAGGTGTCCTCGTCACGAACATAGCCGATTTAAACGCAGGCACGTCGATTGACATTGTCGCGCATTGCGCATCGTATCCGAACATCACCGTGCGGAAAACCATCACCATCAAACCAGAGCCCACGATTAAAGGTTCGTCGCAGATATACCGCGGACTCAAGTCGAGCTATGTAATCCCAGGTACTCCAAGTAGCGATTGGACCTGGTCTGTGTCTGGCGATGGGACAAGCGTAAGCGTCCAGAGCGCCGGGTCCGTTGTGCTTGCAACTTCCGAAGAGACAAACGGTACTATCACGCTTACGGCTCAGCAGGACGATAAAACGATATCGTGTGATATTGAAGTCATCGAGCCGGCAATAGTCGGGAACGACTCAATTCAACTGAATAGCTCGGCGGAATATGCGCTTGACACCTATATTGCCGGGTCTCTGTTCACATGGAGTGCAACTATCAAAGGTGCAGCGGTAGATCCTGCTGTGATTTCCGTCGTCGCGACAGGCGATGGAAAAACCGCTACGGTAACCAGCAAGGCAAAAAGCGATGGCCCCGTTAAGATCGTCGTCACCATATTCGATGTCTTTGGAACGTATATTCAAATCGAGAAAAGCGTTGAGCTTCCCTCGACCGCTTTTGATGCAGATACTGCAACCGTGACTTTCCCCAGTCTCTCGCAAGACGAGCATGGCTCATATTTCACCCAGTACGATGGCTCGGCAAAGCAGCCCGTTCCCCAGGTTTCTATTGGCAGTACAGAACTCGTCCACAATACCGATTTCACGGTCTCGTACAATGATGCGGACTATGTTAATGCCGGAACACACACGGTAACCATCGTTGGTATCAACGGATATTCCGGCACGTTTGATGTTGCGTTTGCTATCAGCCAGCAAGATATCTCGGCTGCGATGAACGGTGTCGATATAGCCCCGTTTACGTATTCTGGCTTCAGAATTGAACCAGAAGCGCCCGAATTGATATTTAACGGTGCAACCGTGAGCAAAGATGACTATACCGTAAGCTACGGCACAAATACGGATGCTGGAACAGGCACCGTTATCTATACGGGACGTAGAAATTTCTCTGGTTTGAAAACCATCCAATTCATTATTAACCCAGACTCCATTTCTAGGCCATTTGCCATAGCTAATCTTGTCTACAACAGGTCTGAGCAGACGGGTATTCCATCTGGAAATGGTTATACGGTCGAAAACGGGTCTGCAACTGATGCAGGGAACTATGTTGCGACAGTAAGCCTTACGGATACGGCAAATTTCTGTTGGGACGATGGCACAACTGGTCCACTGAGCATGGATTGGTCCATAGGGCGCAAGGGCGTCGAAGTGCCTAATCCAGGAAGGTTGTATTATACCGGCGAGCTTCAGACAGGCGTTGCACAAGGAGAGGGCTATACGGTTAGAAACGGTAGTGCGATGCGGGTGGGAGAGTACTTGGCGAACGCTGCTCTTGATCCCAATTACGAATGGCTAGATACCGGCGATACGAATTCGCGCAGCATTGCATAC
>CACZSV010000144.1 GCA_902783925.1 uncultured Coriobacteriaceae bacterium | reverse complement strand
TTAATGAAACGAGCCTTTCATTCGCCTCACTCATGCACGATGTCGGCAAACTCGGTATTCCAGAAGATGTATTGAACAAGCCCGGCAAGCTGACAGAAGAAGAATGGGAGCTCATGCGCAATCATCCCAAGTACAGCGTCGAAATTCTCGAACACGTCGAGGCTTTCAGGCGCGTTCTACCCTGGGTACTCGACCATCACGAGAGAATCGACGGCAAAGGGTATTACAGGGTTTCCGGGACTGACGTGCCGCTTGCAAGTCGCATCATCGCCGTTGCAGACACATACTCAGCAATCACCATGAGGCGCACGTATAAAGAGCCGGAACCCTACGAACACGCGATTGAGGTCATGAAGGATGTTTCCGGAACACAACTCGACGCAAAGATAGTCGAAATCTTCAGCAAGATTCCCAAAGAAGAAGTGCTCGCATGCGCTCCCGACACTATAGAAATACACGTTGACGAAGACTGCGAGAGCATCGAAAACAAGGTGGAAGCATAATGAAAGCAGAGCAGCCTCTGCCAACTGCGTTTCCTCACGTGTTCCAGATTGCCCTCAGACAGACATCCCAAGAGGTGCGCGCTTGCGAGGCTTAAGCGTCAAGCGGTACACTGTATTGTGACAAGCGCTATTGGGCGAGGCATCGGAACTATAGGGGGAAACGAGGCGTAAAGGCCTAGCAACAACCCTATAAGTGAGGAGCAATCATGAAAGATAATGTCGTAATTGCAATTTTCGAAATTGAAAGCGAAGCCCATCAGGCATTCAACCAACTGAAAAGAGAAACCATCGGCAAAGACTACAGCGCCCCCGAGGCCGCTCTCATCAAGAACACCGCCAACAAAATCGACGTCATCGATGGCTATGGGTACGGCGCAATCGACTCCGACACCTCGTCAGGTATGGTTATCGGTTCCCTCGTGGGCATCCTCGGCGGCGCTGTCGGCGTTCTGCTCGGAGCAGCTACGGGCGCGTTGGTCGGAAGCATCTCAGACGATGAGCGCGCAGTCGACACAGCATCGGTCGTGGCCGTCGTTGCCAGCAAGATCTACGAAGGCGAAACCGAAATTGCAGCACTCGTCCAGGAGGAAGAGCCCGCCTTCGATGCTGTATTCGCAGACTACAAGACCACGATTATTCGCTACGACGCGGCAGACATCGCTGACGATGTCGATCGCCTGCAGGACTTTGGCAAAGAGCTCACCAACCAGATGGTGCAAGAGGTCAAGGCAGACCGCAAGACCGAGCGCGCAGAGCGCCGCGAAGAGAAGCGCGCCAAGATTAAAGCCGGTCTTGACGAATATGCAGAGGCTACCAACAGGACAATGGGCGACGTATCGCCTGCATAGTGGTCATGCAATAGCATCGCTTTAGGTAGACTCATTCAACGGGCCCGACGTTTTTACAATCGTCGGGCCCGTCTCTCTCACTTTCAAACTAAGTGGCAGAGCTTTTCTGCTGCTCAATCTTATTTCAGGTACGGTCGAATCTTCACGAATACATAGATGGCAAGCGCCACTCCAGCGATCAGACCCAGACCACCGAACAGCGGCACACCGCCGAGGGAGACGGCGTTCGCGCTAGCGCCCAGAATACACGCACCGATAACAAGCCCCATTGCGATGAGTGCAATTGCCACGAGACCTGCTGCCGCACGTATATCCTTCGTGAATTTCTCGTTGCTCGAAAGCTCCATACCCACCTTCACATGGCCCTTCTGAACCATGTCAAGCGTCTGATCAATGCGCATGGGAAGAGCCGCGATAGCCTCGGCGCTCTCGATGGACTGACTGGCGATTCCCGCGGCCTTGCGCCGCAAGCTATTGGGGTCGAAGCTCGATTTCAGGTAATCGACGAGGACGGCCATGATATTCAGACGCGGTGAGATGTGGTGGATCGTTCCCTCGAGGGTAACCAGACCGCGCCCGAGATTGGTAAGGAACGGGTCGACGTCCATCCCGACATCGGAGATAGAGTTGGTAAGCGACGAAATGAGCGCGCCGGTGTCGAACTCCTCAAGGTCGACGTCGATGAACTGTCCGGTCACATCCTCGCACATCTCAAGCAACGCTGCGTGATCCACGGGACCTGTAGGCGTAGCGACCTTGAGCACCGAGCGCTTGAGCCCATAGGCGTCGCCTTTCACGAGAGCCAAGATAAGATCTTTTAGCATGTCGCGCTGGGTGCCGGTCATAGTGCCCATCATGCCGAAGTCGATCCACTCGATACCGCCGTCTTCTGTAATCATGACGTTTCCGGCGTGCGGGTCGGCGTGGTAGAAACCGTCCGCCATGACCTGCTCCATGAAGTTATGCGCCACGAGATATGCGATTGCATCGCGTTCCTCTTCGGTTTTTCCCATCTCGTCGATCTTCTCAGCGGCCGGTGCCGATACGAAATCCTCAGTCAAGACGGCACTCGACGAGCACTCGTGGTAGCATTTGGGGCTGGTCACGCCCTCACGCGGCTCGTTGTTTAAGAAGAAGCGGTCGAGATTGGCTTCCTCGTTGGCAAAGTCAAGCTCCTCCATCGAGGTCTTCACAAGTTCGGCAACCAAGTCTTTCAGCGACAGCCCGCCTTTATCCTTGCCGACGAGGTCGTGTATTTCCACTAAGTGCTCGAGAATGGCCAAATCATTGGTCACGGTCTCCACAATACCGGGGCGCTGCACCTTCACAGCAACGACCTCACCTGTGGGCAGCACGGCACGGTGCACCTGGGCTATGGAGGCCGACCCCAGCGGCTTCTCGTCGAACTCGGCGAACAGTTCCTCTATGGGCTTTCCGAGTTCTGTTTCTATCTGGGCCTTTACGTCGGCAAAGTCGAGCGGACGCGCGTTTGTGCGCAAGCTCCCGAGCGCTTCGCAATATTCCAGAGGCAGCATGTCGGGGTGGGTCGAGGCAATCTGTCCGAGCTTGACGAACGTCGTTCCCAGGTCTTGGATGAGCTCGACGGTCATCTCGGGCGTGAGACCATCTTTTACGTTGTATTTTTTAACGATGGCGAGAATTTCCTTGAACCGCTCCCGCGCCTCAGCCTTTTCCTCTTTGCTGCGCTTTCGCGCCTTCTTCATAGAAAGACCGAAATTTGCCATATCTATACGCCTCCTGCTGGGTTGATTACAGGGCGTTTCCAACAATCACTTCACCCTGCTTAACATGGTAATCCATTACTGTTCAAATGGTGACTCTAAACTTGAGACTCTCAAGCTCTTCTAATATAGATACACCCTATAATACGAACCATGGTCCTGAAAATGCCCGAAAGGAGAACGCAAATGACATCGCTTGATAACATCCGCGATAAGGCCGAAGCGGCGATCGAAGACGTCAAGAACATGTCCCCCGAGGACCTGGAAGCAGGCGCTGAGCTTGCGGCAGAGGCAGTAGCAGACAAGATTGACAAGGTTGCGACCGACGTAGCCAACATGACGCCCGAGGACCTAAAGGCAGGCGTCGAACTCGCAGCAGAGGCGGCGGCAGACAAGATTGACAGAATCGCGACCGATATCGCCAATACGACCCCCGAAGACGTTGCCGCAGGTGCCGAGCTCGCCGCCGAAGCGGTAAAAGACGCGGTTACGAAGGTAACAGAATAAAGGTTTTCCACCTTTCCTAGGGCCATTCGATACGACCTGCGTGGTCACATGCTAATTCAACGACCTCAAAATGGGTGGCATGACTTTCCTGTCACCTATTTCTAGTAACACATTACATCTTAAAGATGGTCTTGATACTGTCGTAATGAAGAAACACGCCTTGGGCTCCGAGTTCTGCGATTTCATCCGCAGTCGCAAGCTTGAAACCTTCGACCTCTTCTTCTTGCACTACAACGTCTTCTGAACAGAAATCGAACTGGAAACCGTAGAGATCCATGAAGTAGTTGTTCATCTCCACAGCGTTCGTGCGCTCGTAGCCGAAGATACGAGCGATTTTCATTCTGGATACATCGAGTCCAGTCTCTTCTGCGACCTCACGCACGACGGCCTCGTCGGGAGTCTCTCCCGAAAGTACGGCACCTCCGGGAAATTCCCACCAGCCAGCTCCCCATGGCTTGTCGAGCTTTCGCTGAGTGATGAGGTATCTGCCATGAGCATCTTGAATCACGCCGAGAACTGAGATGTGATATTCATCTGGTGTCATATGCCAATCGTCGCGCACCATGGTCTTTCCGGTCTTGTGTCTATTCTTGTCGTAGACGTCCCAAATCTCAGTCACATTCACCACTCGTTTCGCTTGTTTCGGTATCTATTTCGGTCTCGTCGATTTTACGATGAAGCTTGCGGATTTCCGCAATCAAAAACGCACCGCATAATACGATGGAAAGCGTATCTGCAATGGGAAAGGTAAAACTATAGCCCATGAGCGGGGTCAATTCGCAGAAGAGCATGGGCATGACAACGGGGCATGCGAGGTAGAGCGGGATGACGAATATGAGCTGGCGGGTCAGCGAGAGTATCGTCGCCTTCACGGGCTGGCCGGTAGCCTGGAAATAGTTTGAACCGATCATCTGTATTGCGATAAAGGGAATGAGCGCTGTCTGTACCTGGAGCGCCCAAATACCAAAATCCATCAGATCGTCTTCTACGCCAAAAAGGCCGACGAGCTGGGCCGGAAAAATATGGATGATGGCAAATAGTATGAACAGAATCGCCGTCGCAGACCCTAATGCGACATAGAGGGTCTTGAGCACGCGGCGGTATTTGCGGGCTCCCGTATTGAACCCGAGCATGGGCTGGGCCGCCATCGCGATCCCAATGCCGGGAAAGGTAATGAGTCCGGTAATCTTGAACACGACGCCGATGCTTGCCATGGTCCCGTCGACACCGATGGGATCTCCTGCTCCAACGGCTGCGAGCACCATGTTGCCCACGACCTGCGTGACGGCCATAGCAGCCTGCAGTGCAAAGGGGGCGAGGCCGAGCGCAAGCAGGCGTCTGGAAAGAGCGGCATCG
Organism: uncultured Coriobacteriaceae bacterium; assembly: GCA_902783925.1. Classification (GTDB taxonomy): domain Bacteria; phylum Actinomycetota; class Coriobacteriia; order Coriobacteriales; family QAMH01; genus QAMH01. The sequence goes on along the minus strand of CACZSV010000144.1, from coordinate 2,504 downwards.
AGGGCGAGATTCTTCGCACGCAGCTTGAAAGGCGCGTGCGAACGCTTGGCAATGAAGTACCACAAGATGATAGCGGCGGTCACACCCTGGCCGATAATCGTTGCCGATGCGGACCCGGCAACGCCCCACCCAAAGAGCATGACGAACACGTAATTGAGCACAATGCAGACGGCGGTACCGATAACCGTCGTCCACAGGGCAAGATTCGGTGCCCCGGCGGTACGAATGAAGTTATTGACGCCAAAGCTGATATTGGTAATAAGGCATCCGTAAAGAATGATGCGGACAAAGAGACGCGCGTAGGGCAGCGTGACGTCAGTGGCCCCGACTATGATAAGCAGAGGGTCGATCCAAAACGTCGCGATAATCGCCACGATTGCAGCGATTATCACCATGATGGTAACCGTATTGCCCAGCACGCGCTCGGCGTCTTCGTGCCTGCCTTCCCCCAATAGTATGGCGGCAAGGGCATTACCGCCCATACCCGGCAAAGTGCTCAAGGCCATCGATACGGTCATAATGGGCGCTGCAACCGTTGTGGCTGCTAGGCCGACCTCGCCCATCGCCTGACCCAGGAAGACCGAATCTATGACGTTGTAGAGCGCATTGAAGACGACCGAGACGACGGCGGGAATCGCGAATTCGAGCATGAGCATCCCAATGGGAGCGGTGCCCATGCGCAAGACTTTCTCTGCATCGGCAGATTGCGTCTGGAAAGAATTATCTTGTTCTTCTTGCTCGAGCGGATGACTCATACAAGCATCGCGTCAGCCGCACGCGTTATTCGCGCGCAGAACCTTCGAACGTAAAACGGCCCATCTTGATACCGCCGAGTATATGCACGTGAAGATGCTGAACGGTCTGGGCGGAATCTGGTCCAACGTTCACGACGGCACGATACCCAGACTCGTAGACGCCTTTGATCTTGGCGACTTCGGGCACCGTGGCCATCAAGCGGCCGAGGTCTTCTTCTGTAGGCCCGGTTTGCAGATCGGCAAAGTGCTTCTTCGGCACAACGAGCGTATGCACGGGCGCCTCGGGCTCAATATCGTCGAATGCATAGCAGAAATCGTCTTCGTACACTTTTTTCGAGGGAATCTCGCCTGCAATGATCTTGCAGAACAAGCAGTCTTCGCTCATGATCGCTCCTTGTCCATCAGGTGTTATCGCAAAACAACTTTTGATTATACAACTGTGTTAATCAAGCGGCTACGCAAAGACGAGGCAGTCGTAGCGAATCGCCTTTCCTGCAATCGAAAAGCTTGGTTTGATATCGCCCAGATACGGGCCTTTGAGTGGACGTTTGATGATGATTTTTCGTGGGCGAACATCGATTGCTGTGCTAAGCAAGTCGATTGTGTCTTCGTTTTTCAAAGCGAGCTCATGAAGAAGCTGGAACTTCTTCTTCACAGCTGCGCTCTTCTTTCTGGCCGGAAACATCGGATCGAGATAGATGATATCCGGGGTAAAAGCAAGCGTTTCGAGAACGTTGCGGCTATCGGCCTTTTCAAGAACCATACGTTCGACATAGACGGCCAATTCGGGGTTATCCAACGCGCGTGACATCGCGTCTTCAAGCAGTGCGTAAACGCGCGCATCTTTTTCGTACATATGCACGCGGAACCCAGCGGCGGCAAGCAATAGGGAGTCCTCCCCCAGCCCGGCTGTCGCGTCAATCGCAATGGGCCGCCTGTCGAGATTCTTTATCTTTGCAGCGCGAACGAGCAGTTCGCGGGAGAGTCTGTCTTGCCTGAGTCGTGGGAGCATTTCCATGAAATCAACCCGCAATGATAAAGTGCCGTCGGTCAGCTCGAGACCATCCCCATTTGAATCTACATATGAATCAGCCATGCCCAGCCTATCCGATTTGTTCGCAGTTTGAATACTTCGTGAACGCTTTTTTAATATCTCAAGTACAATGCATATGAGGGAATACACAATACCCGCTTTCGTAAGCGAATGGGAAGGGGAAATCGGATGATATACAACAGTTTTTGCGGTGAGAATATTTCCACGATTGGAATGGGATGCATGCGCCTGCCGCTCTCGAGCGAAGATTCTACGGATATAGACACCGCTCAAGTCGATGAAATGGTCGATTGGGCGATAGAGCACGGCGTCAACTACTTCGATACCGCATGGGGATACCACAACGGACGCTCGGAAATTGTGACAGGAGCGAGCTTAGCCCGCCATCCACGTGAAAAATGGCACATCGCAAGCAAATTTCCCGGCTACGACAATACGAACTTCGGCAAACACGAGGAGATATTCCAAAAGCAGCTGGAAAAATGCGGCGTCGAATACTTCGACTTCTACCTCATTCACAACGTCACCGAATCAAATATCGAAGACTATCTGGCTGAAGAAACTCATCACACAATGGAATACTTCAAGAAGCAAAAAGAGCTCGGCTACATCAAGCATCTCGGCTTCTCGTGCCATGGAGACTTCGATACCTTCGAACGGTTCATGGAAAAGTTCGGTGACTGCATGGAATTCTG
>CACZSV010000143.1 GCA_902783925.1 uncultured Coriobacteriaceae bacterium | reverse complement strand
TGCCTTGCCGTGGGCATGTTCCTCGTGTGGTTCAGCGTGTTCTACTGGCTCTGCAACCGCCGCGCCAAGCTCATCTTCGAGACGGCTATTTGGGCGGTGTGCTGCACTGCTGTCATCACCTATATGTTCTTCGGCACCAATCTTGGCACGCTCTCCCCCGCGCTCCAATACGAAGAGGGTATGCATTTCGAGCAGACCGAAGTTCTTCTCAACACAGCGATTATCGTAGCGACCGTTATCGTGGCTGCTGTCATTGCGAGACACTTTCGCAAGGTTATCAGCCGCCTGCTCCCCATCGCGACAGCCGCAGTCGTTGTTCTTTCGGGCATAAGCATCGTCACCATAAACGGATCTATTGAGCAGCTTTCCGCATCAATCGGAAGCGGAAGCAGCTCCAGGCCATCCATCCCGCTCAGCCGTAGCGGCAAGAACGTCGTCGTGATCATGCTCGACCGCGCGATGGACGAATATGTCCCCTACCTGTTTAACGAGAAACCCGAGCTAGCAAGCCAGTTTGCCGGCTTCACCTACTACGACAACGTCGTATCGTTCGGTGGCTCCACTAACTTCGGTTTACCGGGGGTCTTTGGCGGTTACGAGTACACGCCCGAAGAGATGAACAAGCGCGACCAGGAAAGCCTTGAGTCAAAGCACAACGAGGCGCTCAAGGTCATGCCTGCACTCTTCGACGACGCAGGATATGACGTCACCGTCTGTGATCCGAGCTACGCCGGCTACCAGTGGATCCCCGACCTCTCGATTTACAAAGACTATCCGAATATCAACACCTACATCACAAAGGGATACTTCACGGATGTCTGGCCCGACATCTCGGCAGCAAATCTGCGCAACTTCTTCTGTTACGCCATCACCAAGACCTCCCCCCTTGCAATACAGCCCATTCTTTACGACAACGGAAAATACAACTCATCCGAAACGCAAGGAGGCGCAGATCGGCCAAACGGGCAGACGGTAAACCCAGACCTCATGACGGCAGAGGGCATTAGCGGAGTGTTTATGGATCCATATGCTGTGCTCGAAAATATCGAGAGCATCACGGAGATAAACGATAGCGGCACGGGCTCCTTCTTGATGATGACCAATGACACTACGCACGAGCAGAACCTCATGCAAACGCCCGAATACGCTGTTAGCCCGCATGTAGACAACACGAGCTACGTTGAAAGCGATCCCGAGCGCTACGACGTTAATGGGACCACTCTCAGAATGGACGACCCGCTGCAGGTGCTCCACTATCATGCAAATATGGCGGCCTTCCTGCAATTGGGGAGGTGGTTCGATTATCTCCGCGAGCAGGGCGTCTACGACAACACGCGCATCATCCTCGTCGCTGATCATGGATACCACCTGAACCAGCTGCCCGGGATGCTGCTCGAAGATAACGGTAACTTCCAGTACGATATCGAGTTCTACTACCCACTGCTCATGTGCAAGGACTTTGACGCGACCGAGCTTAAAACCTCGAACGAATTCATGACCAACGCCGACACGCCAACGCTGGCAACTCAGGGAATCATCGAGAAACCGACGAACCCCTTCACCGGCAAGCACATTGATGGAGGCGAGAAACTCGCTGGTCCTCAACATATCTACTCATCGCTCGATTGGACAATCGAAGAAAACAACGGCAATACTTTCAAACCAGGCGGCATTTGGTTTGCCGTGCATGACGATATGAGAAGACTCAGAAACTGGTCGGAGATCCCCGACCCGAATGCAAGCGAATAGCAACATGGAACGCACTCGCTCGGGACAACATGAAGCTCCACTTTAAAAGCACAGAATTACTGGTACTTCTTGAGCTCGTTTTCAGTTTCGCGCGGTAGCATATATGTGTAGTACATAAGCAGCTCAGGAGCGAATTTGAATAAGGCTGCTCACAACAAGAAGCGACCGCCTCATCGCGCGCGCGTGGGCGCGATTGCCGCCGCATGTCTGCTTGCAGTTATCGCGATAGTCGTAGGCGTTGGCACAAGCGGCAACAACAGCTCCTCCCCTGCATCTTCAGCCACCGGTGTGACAGACACCGGTTCACCAAATGCGCAGGGCCAAGCGTCGGCAAGCAACACCAGCGCTTTCATCCCCGATACGCAGAACGCAGCCACTTCCGGCCAAGTGGCCGAGTCCGCGTCCGCAGAGTCCGCAACTGTGGAGCTCGTGCCGACAGCGCCACAGATCGTCGTCGAGAACCCGACATTTCCCGACACGAGCACGCCCGTGACCGTAGAAGACGAAGGCCTGCCAGCACACCAGCAAAGCGTCGCACTCGTCACGCTCCCCGAAGGAACCACCCGCGCCCAGCTGCAGGAAATGCTCGCAAATGCCCCGTACGTTGATGCGAGTAAGGTCACCGATGACGATCTCAAGATGGGACTTGTCCTGCTCACTGTGGCAGACGGCGTCGCACTCACCGATGCCATCAACGCGCTCGAGCATATCCCGGGTATCGACGGCGCTCAGCCCAACTTCGTGTACACCATCGCAGACGAGTCGCAGGGTTCCGCAAGCACGGATACCTCGGTGTTTTCGACATCTTCGAGCGAATCCCAGCCGCCAGCGAACCCTGCCAGGAGCACATCTGGAACGGAGGCGAATGCAGACTCGGATGAGCCCGATGCCCCACCGAGCGCTGATGCCGCCGCATCGCATGAAAGCCCATCTGCTGCTTCGTCCACGAGCGGCTCCAGCTCCTCTACCAGCGCTTCGTCGGCCGCTGACTCCAACACCTCCACGGCAGATGAATTCATCGTTTCCATCGCCGCCGCTATCAACGATGCGTATGCACTTTCG